>WLSX01000004.1 GCA_009705675.1 Actinomycetota bacterium
CAGCCATAGATACTGACAATAATCAATAATAAATTACGGCTTGCTTGTCCGTAAAAGTTCTTTTGTTGATCCTCGGCACCAAATGAAAATACCGCGCCAAGAAAAACTGTGAATAAAAGTGCATCACCGACTATTCCAACTGGCCAGGCGATTACTTTTCGCTTTAAACCAAGTACAGCGCTAGATAGGCCAAGTACTCCGCCGATTACTTCGCGCCATGCAATTGATTTACTTCCGAATTGGATTTGTGCTTCAAACAACCATTTTAAAATGGACATGCGTTATCTCCTAGATGTTCCTTTATCCAGACTTTAACTGTCGGTCTCGGAGTTTCACCAAGTCAACCAAATGAATTTCATTTGGGTCGCGGACTTTTACCGCCGGTTCGGAATTACACCGACCCCCGGATACATCGGTGGCAATATTACTTCAATTGCCAACTACTTTTTATCGTTACCAATTTCTTTAATAAGATTAAAATCACTACTTCCAAGTTGGCCTTGGGAGGCATATAACTCTAATTTTGCCCTGGTATCTTCAATATCTAGATTTCTCATAGTTAACTGCCCGATTCGATCTTCTGGCCCAAAGGCGGAATCTTCAGTTTTTTCCATTGATAACTTCTCAGGTGAGTAGGAAAGCTTTTCACCTTTAGTATTAATAATTGAGTAATCATCACCACGACGTAATCTAATTGTTACTGAACCAGTAATTGCAGATGCAACCCAACTAGTTAGTGATTGCCTAAGCATTAATGCTTGCGGATCAAACCAGCGACCTTCATATAACAATCTTCCTAATTTGCGCCCTTGCTCATGGTAGGTAGCAATGGTGTCTTCGTTGTGAATTGCACTCACTAGTCGCTCATAAGCAATAAATAAAAGCGCCATACCGGGTGCTTCATATATACCGCGGCTTTTCGCTTCAATTATTCGATTCTCTATTTGATCACTCATACCAAGACCATGACGGCCGCCAATGGCATTAGCCTCTTTAATTAGCGCAACACAATCTTTCATTACCTTGCCATTAATTGAAATTGGTCGGCCCTGCGCAAACTCAATAGTTACATCTTCACTATCAATTTTTACTGATTGATCCCAGAATTTAACTCCCATAATCGGTTCAACAATTTCAATATGAGAGTCTAAGTTTTCAAGTAATTTAGCCTCATGAGTTGCCCCTAAAATGTTTGCATCGGTGCTGTATGCCTTCTCAGTTGAATCTCGATAAGGCAGATTGTGATCGACTAACCACTTAGACATCTCTTTTCGACCACCTAGTTCATTTACAAAATCTTTATCCAGCCATGGTTTATAAATCTTAAGCTTTGGATTAGCTAGTAAGCCATAACGATAAAACCGTTCGATGTCATTGCCTTTATAGGTTGAACCATCGCCCCAAATTAAAACATTATCTGCCAGCATTGCTCGAACCAACAATGTTCCAGTCACCGCTCTACCAAGAGGGGTGGTATTAAAATACGCTTTGCCGGCAGTCGTAATATGAAATGCACCGCAGGCAAGTGCTGCTAAACCCTCTTCAACTAAAGCAGTTTTGCAATCAACTAAACGCGCAATATCTGCGCCATACTCTTTTGCTCGATTAGGAACAGTTTCAATATTTGGTTCATCATATTGACCAAGATCTGCTGTGTATGTACAAGGGGTTGCACCCTTACTTTTCATCCACGCAACTGCAACTGAGGTATCTAAGCCACCACTAAATGCGATGCCAACTTTTTGGCCAACTGGCAGAGATGAGATCACCTTAGACATAGCGCCATTCTAACCTTTTAGATTAAAGCCCCGCTTGGTTTAAGCCATAGATCGAGGGCCAAATAGCAAAACTGATCGACACTGGCAGGATTAAAAAGACAACTGGGATAAGTAAAGTGATCTCACTTTTCCCTGATTTCTTAAGTAGTGCCAGATTTATCTGCTTATTCAAAGATTGGACCTGATTGTTTAACACATCCAGAATCGGTGTTCCTCGTTGAATAGCAATTTGAATTGAGTTAGTAAGCCGCCTAAGCGCAGATGAGCCGGTAGCTGAGGCAATAAACTCCAACGACTGGGTCAAATTGTTACCACTTTCATACTTTGAAAAACTTTGTTTGATTAAATTTGGGAGATATCCAACTGAGCGTTGTGAAATATAGCGAAGTGCCATCATCGGACTCTCACCTGCTGAAATCATAATTGAGAGCATCTGCAATATATTTACTAGCTCCTCATTTATCTCACTCTCTTTTATCTCACTACCAGTTATTTTTCCAATTAACTTTTTAAGCCATCTTAATTGTTTTGCATAATCAGAGACTGAAAGCAGATTAGCAACCTCAATTGCGATTAATCTGATTGAAAAAATGATTGCAGGTGCTACCAAAATAAATATATAAAGTTGTATTCGATTCATTTTGTAGTAATTTGCATCGTAAATAATCGTTTAGCTTTTGGTAGTTTTGAAATTCTGCTCATCCAAAGATAGGCAAATAATGTCGCAATCACACCAAAAATCATGAGCAATTGGCCAGTTGGTTGCAAATAAGCAAGGCGAGCATTCTCTTGGGTACGTAAGATAATAAAAAGTAGCCACGGTGCTAATGCGGCTAAGTTTGCTGAGTTTTTAATCCAACCAAATCTAGTATTTATCTCAGCGCGCAGTGCTAAATCTGCTGATGCATACTCTGAAATCTCTCTTAAAACTTTAATTGTATTCTTGCTTCCAAACTTAGTTGCAAAGTAAAGGGTCTCAAAGAGTTGGTCGGTAATTGGATCAGCAAACTCCTCTTTTAGGTTATTAACAGCAACTTCAAATTTTTCTCCCACAATTAGGCTCTTAGAAAATTTATCAAACTCTTTTCGAACTGACTGAGGTCCAACGGTGGCAAGATTGGAAAGGCTTTCAGAAATTGACGCACCAGATTGCAGGGATGAAATGAGTAAATCTAAAACCTCAGGCCAAGCCTGCGCCCGATTAATCGCTATTTTCCTAGCCTGATATGAAATCTTTGCTAGGTAGGTTGCAAGTAAAGATAAGGTAAATAAAATTAATAAGGTAATAGGTCGCATACTAGATACTTCGTTTGGTTAAAATATTTGTTAAAGACGCAAGCCCTTTTTCATATTTAGTACCATTCCACTTAAATAATCTTTCTATCTCAATTACGCCATCTTCGCTACGCCCAGTAACAAAAGCAACCTCGACTACCCTTCTTGCACCGTTTGAATCAAGGCTGCACTGCACCACTAGATCAATACAGTTTGCAATTGTTGGAGTGATAAAGCTTTGAGAGATATTTTCACCCGCTAATAACGGCAGGAGCTGTAATTTACTTATTGCACTCCTAACTGAGTTTGCATGCAAGGTTGCCATACCGGGTAAACCTGAATTGAGTGCAATTAAAAGATCAAGTGCTTCGGCCTCTCTTACCTCACCAACAATTATTCGACTAGGCCGCATTCGCAGGGATTCTTTAATCAATTTGCGAAGTGAGATTTCCCCTTCACCTTCTAAATTAGCATTTCGTGTTTGCAGCGCAATCCAGTCTGGTATTTTTGGTTTTAATTCAAAAACCTCTTCAATAGTAATTACGCGCTCACCTGGTGATATTTGTGAAATTAGTGCATTTAAAAATGTGGTCTTCCCAGATTGGGTTCCGCCGCTTACCAATATATTAAAGCCATTATTAATTGAGCTTATTAATAGATCTAATATCTCTTTATTTATTGAACCTAACTCCATTAAATCTGCTAATGAGTTTCCTTGGTTTAAATGTTTGCGAATATTAACTGCCCAATGTTTGGCAGTTACTTCAGGAATTGCTACATGTAATCTGCTGCCATCGGGTAACCTGGC
Source organism: Actinomycetota bacterium (assembly GCA_009705675.1). The sequence goes on from WLSX01000004.1 coordinate 3,862, forward strand.
ATCTACAAATGGATTACTAACATCAAGACGCCTGCCACCCCAAATTAATAATCTTTCAATTAAATCATGTACTTCTTCTTTACTTAAAACTAGGTTAGTTAATTCACTTCTGCCATTACGGGCAACAAATACTCGGTTTGGAGTGTTTATCCAGATTTCCTCAACTAAATCATCCTCAATTAGATTTTGAAGGGCGCCAAAGCTTTGTAATTGATTACTTATTTTTTCCATTGGCTAATTATTGAAAATCTACCTATTTATATGTTGGGCTGTGGATATAACTAAATGTTTAAAAGAGAATACTTGCAGTTATTTTGGAAAATGAAGTTTATCTATCTGGGCATACCAATCTAATTGACTATCTTCATCATTTTGATAAGAAATCGCAAGATCAAGATAACTAGGTAGTAAATCACAGGCTCGAGTTAATAATTGATCACCAGTAGATTTATCTGTACCAGTTAAAAAAATCCAAAAACCTGTGGTTGAAATACGGCAAATACAATCAGATTGCCTAAATATATTCTGTAGTTGAAAGTGTGTTTTTATTAACTCACTTTCAACCTCAATTTTTATCTGGTTAAGGTCAATTTGATTTTTGGTTTCTAAGTAATTTTCTAGATTCAAACTAGCACTAATAATCACAAGTTGAGTTTGATTTCGGCGGGAAAGTTGCATATCCCGCTTTATTATTTGATCAAACCTACTTTGAGCGATCGCACCAGTTAATAGATCAATCTCACCATTATTAACAAAAAATATTTGTGCAGCTATCTCACTCAGATCCTTCATTATGAGGCTAGAGGGTAGTATTTAAAGGTGAATCTGAAAAGAGTTTTTGCTACCGAAGTGAGCAGAAGGCGGGCGATCTTTTTGCTTCGCGCAGAGGCCGGATTACTGCTTGCGCTAGTTACTTATTTAATTATTGCACCCCTTATTTCAGATGTATCCGCACCGGCTGCTTTAACTGCTGAGATTGTTTTTGGGTCACTCGGCGCTGTTGGCCTCTGGTTTTGCGCACATGGTTTTAAGAATAAAAAATCATATGGTCGAGCTCCAGCAGTACTTGCAAACTTAATTGCACTCGGAGTTTCTTACTATATGGTTTCTGGAAGTTTCTTCATAGTTGGTATTCCGCTTGGTTTGCTTGCACTAATTACTTTGTTATCTGCCGCATTCGGCTATAGCGAATAATTACCATTCAACTATTTGTCGATCCTCCCAAAGCAATCCAGTTTTATCTTTTTCAAAATCAAATTCTCTAAGGGCTAACCAAATTGCTGTTTCAGCTCCTTCTTGCGCACTTCTTGGCGCATCTTCACCGCCCATATCTGTTCGGCAATGTCCAGGACAAATTGCATCAACTAAAAACCCACGAGCACCTAATCCAGTTTCGTAGGAAAGATTTTTTACCAAGGCATTCACACCAGCTTTACTAATTCGATAAGGTGCTAGACCGCCATGTGTGCCCGGCCCACTCATTCTGCCCAAACAGGCAGAGTAAACAATTACTCTTCCAGATCTAGTTTCTGCCATAGCTGGTGCTAATTCATTCACCGCTGTAAAGACTGCATCTAAATTAATTGATAAGGTCCTGCGCCATTCCTCATCATTTGTTCGCAAAGTTTTAGACATTTTTTCACTCATTACTCCGTGAGCTAAAACTAAAATATCTAGAGTAGAAAAACCATTGCTAGCTGCCTCTTGATTGATTTCACTTAAAACTTCACGAAACTTTTTACTATCTGATACATCAACTGCCCGGTAATTACATCCAAGTTGTTTTGCACTCTCAGCTGCTCGGTTCTGGTCTTTGCCAATTATGTATACCGATATACCAGCTGCGATTAAACCTTTGGCGGTTTCAAATCCAAGGCCGCGAGATCCCCCGGTGACTATTGCCCATTTTTTATCACCACTCATAGGCACAACCTTGCCGTGATTTATGGGCAGTTACCAGCCTTAAATATGTGCTGGTGGCCACTTTCACTTACTTTATAACGCTATAAGGGTTTAGCAGGCAGAGAGTGAGAGTTAAGATTAACCTGTTGCAACAATATCGATTTAGTCAATATAGGGAGAATAAGTGAGCGAAGCCGGAGCAAATACGCCCGCTAATCACTTCGGTGGCTCCTTCGGTCCTAACGAGTGGTTAGTGCAGGAAATGTATGAGAAGTACCAAAGTGATCCTGCATCTGTTGATAAAGCGTGGTGGGACTTCTTCGCTGACTTTAAGGGAACACCCTCATTAAATGGTTCGACAAACTCTGTGCCAAATAAACCAGGCGTTCCACCAATTCCTAAAGCGCAACAAACAAAAGTAGTAAGTAATCCACCAGTAGTAATTCCTGAACCAGTTGCGCCAGTTACTTTGCAACCAAAGATCGAAAAAATTGAAACTCAAACTCAAACCTCAACTTTTAAACCAGCTGATCCGATTGTTAAGCCGATTCCAACCTTAGTAACCCCATCTGCAGCTTCAGTTGAACCACTTCGAGGTGTTGCAGCACGGGTTGTGCAGTCTATGGAAGGTTCACTTTCTGTTCCAACGGCGACAAGTGTGAGAGTAGTTCCAGCAAAATTACTGATTGATAATCGAACTGTTATTAACAATCACCTAAAACGTGGACGTGGTGGAAAAGTGTCATTTACTCATTTAATTGGGTACGCAATGATTAAAGCGGCTAGAGCAATGCCAGAAATGAATGCGTTCTTTACCGAGTTAGAAGGCAAGCCTGCGGTTGGGCATCCAGAGCATATTAATTTAGGTATTGCGATTGATTTAGCAAAACCAGATGGATCTAGACAATTATTAGTTCCATCTATTAAAGGGTGCGAAAATTTAGATTTTGCGCAATTTTGGTCTGCCTATGAAGACATGGTGCGAAAAGCTAGAGGTGGTGCATTAACAGTTGAGGATTTTGCTGGCACTACACTTTCACTTACTAACCCAGGCACAATCGGCACAGTTCACTCCGTGCCTAGATTGGTACAAGGACAAGGTTTAATTCTTGGTGTTGGCGCCCTTGATTATCCAGCTGAATTTCATGGCGCAAATGAGCAAACTCTTGCTGATTTAGCGATTAGCAAAGTAGTTACAATTACTAGCACTTACGACCATCGAATTATTCAAGGCGCTCAATCTGGTGATTTCCTACGCCGAATTCATGAAATTTTACTCGGCGAAGAAAACTTCTACGATGAAATCTTTGAAGCACTTCGGATTCCATATGTTCCAATTCGCTGGGTTGTTGATATGCAATTTGGAAAAGATGATGATGTTAGTAAGACGGCTCGGGTACAAAAATTAATTGACGCTTATCGCACAACTGGTCATTTAATGGCAGATATTGAGCCACTTGCTTATGTTCAAAGATCCCACCCAGATTTAGATGTTGTTACCCATGGATTATCACTTTGGGATCTAGATCGAGAGTTTGCAACCGGTGGGTTTGGTGGCAAGTCATCGATGAAGTTAAGAAGGATTTTAGGAGTACTTCGTGACTCTTACTGTCGAACTATCGGGGTTGAGTATATGTATATTGCTAATCCAGATGAGCGTAAATGGATTCAAGAACGTATTGAAGTAGGTGCACCAAGAACTGCTCGAGAAGAGCAACTTAGAATTTTGCGCAAGTTAAATAGTGCTGAAGCATTTGAATCATTTTTACAAACTAAATTTGTTGGACAAAAACGATTTTCACTTGAAGGTGGCGAGTCAGTAATTCCATTACTAGATGCGATGATCTCATCAGCTGCTGATTCTGGCTTAGATGAAGTGTGTATAGGAATGCCACACCGTGGCCGGCTAAATGTGTTAGCAAATATTGCTGGTAAATCATATGGCCAGATATTCCAAGAGTTTGAAGGAAATTATCATGACAATGAGGTCCACGGTTCTGGTGATGTTAAGTATCACCTAGGAACTAAGGGAACATTTACCGCCGAATCTGGTTCAAAAACTAAAATTTATTTAGCTGCTAATCCATCGCACTTAGAGGCGGTAAATCCAGTTCTTGAAGGAATTGTTCGCGCTAAGCAGGATAAATTAAGAGCTACTGCGGGTGATACTTCAATCGATGAGCAAAATTCATATCCAGTCCTTCCTATCTTGTTGCATGGAGATGCTGCATTTGCCGGCCAGGGAGTTGTTTCTGAAACACTTTCACTTTCACTATTAAAGGGATATCGAACTGGTGGAACAATTCACATAGTTGTTAATAATCAAGTTGGATTCACTACTTCACCACATGCAGCAAGATCATCTACATACTCAACTGATATCGCAAAGATGATTCAGGCTCCGGTATTTCATGTTAATGGTGATGATCCAGAGGCATGTGTTCGAGTTGCTCGTCTTGCATTTGAGTATCGCCAAGCATTTAATAAAGATATTGTGATTGACATGATTTGTTACCGCCGACGCGGTCACAATGAAGGTGACGAGCCAAGCTTTACCCAACCACTTATGTATAAATTAATTGATGCAAAGCGATCTACTAGAAAACTTTATACCGAAGCTTTAATTGGTCGTGGCGATATAACTGTCGAAGAAGCCGAAGAGGTACTTCGCGACTACCAGCAGCAGCTTGAAGGTGTATTTACTGCCGTTCATAACACTGAACCAGAGAGTGATCCAAATTGGAAAGCACCAGTAGTTCCTGCACCACACACAGTAAATACTGCAATATCTGAAGTGGAATTAAGAAAAATTGCTGCAACCCAATCTGCAATTCCAGCCGACTTTACAGTTCATCCAAAATTATTGCCGCAATTGTTAAAACGAGTTGAAATGCTAGATGAAGCAACTGTTGACTGGGCAACAGGTGAAATGTTCGCCTTTGGTTCACTATTACAAGAAGGCTATCCAATCCGAATGAGTGGCCAGGATGTTAGACGGGGAACATTTAGTAACCGTCATGCTGTAATTGTTGATAAAGAGACTGGAAAAGATTTATTCCCACTTCGATCTTTAGTTAAAGACCCTAACCAATTCCATATTTACGACTCACTTCTATCTGAGTATGCAGTAATGGGATTTGAGTATGGATACTCAGTTGAGCGAGAAAATGCATTGGTTATCTGGGAAGCGCAATTCGGTGATTTTGTAAATGGTGCCCAAACAGTTGTTGATGAATTTATTTCTTCTGCACTTCAAAAGTGGGGCGAGAGATCATCAATAGTATTGTTATTACCTCACGGATATGAAGGACAGGGACCAGATCACTCCTCCGGTCGAATTGAAAGATTTTTAACATTATGTGCTGAACAAAATATGACAGTTGCTCAACCCTCTACTCCAGCCTCTTACTTCCACCTACTTCGTTGGCACATGAAAAACCCAGCTCGCCGGCCATTAATTGTCTTTGAGCCAAAATCTATGCTGCGATTAAAAGCTGCTGCAAGTGGGCTAAAAGATTTTACTGCTGGAACATTTAAACCATTAATTACGGATGAAAAGGTAAGTAATGCAACTCGCTTAATTTTCACTTCCGGTAAGGTTTACTACGATCTGATTGCTGAGCGTGAAAAATTAAATGAGTATTCAACTGCGATTGTAAGAATTGAACAACTTTACCCATTACCAATTGAAGAAATAATTGCTGAAGCTAAGAAGCATCCAAAAGCAACCTTGCTATGGGTACAAGATGAACCAGCAAATCAGGGTCCATGGCCATTTATTGCACTTGCTGCATCTGAAGCATTTGTTGCGCATGAAGAATTATCTGGAAGAAGTTTGCGCAGAGTTTCAAGAAGGGCGACGGCAAGTCCTGCAACTGGAAACCATCATTTGCATGAAGAAGAAGAAAAAGCATTAATGACTGAAGCTTTTACTCGTTAACGCCTTTTTTGTATTTCAATAGTACTTTTGCTAAAAATTGGCTACCTTCAATCCATCCCCAACTTCTTGAATCTTCACTTAAGGGATTATCTCCCTCTACCCAATACCTTTTAACTCCATGTTCAATCCGAGTTTCCTTAATTCTCTTCAATAACTTAATTCCAGGTCGATTGGGGTCTTGCACTAAATAGACTCTTCCAATTTTTAAGTTGTGCTCTTGGCCACTTAAATTGCGAGTTAGTAGCCAATCTCCCGGCCTATATGCAGGATCCATAGAGCTGCCTGAAACAACCACCGTGCTAAAACCGAACATGAAGAGTATTCTCCCACTATAAATTACTTTTCAATCAACAAAGGAGAGACATGATGAATGCATTAATAGCAAGAATGACACCTAAGGAAACAGTGTTCGCTCATTGCGATCTACCATGTGGTGTTTACGATCCAGCACAAGCAAAAATTGAGGCTCAATCTGTTAAGGCTTGTATGGAAAAGTACGCAGCAAGTAGTGATGCAGATTTTAAATCTCGTGCAGTTGCAATTAAAGAAGAGCGATCAGAATTAGTTAAGCATCACCTTTGGGTTTTATGGACTGATTACTTTAAGCCAAATCATTTTGAGGCATATCCTCAGCTACACTCTTTATTTAATGAAGCAACTAAATTAGCTGGTGCCGGTGGCAGCAAGGGTACAAATGATGTTGCAGTTGCAGAAAAACTGATTTCTAAGATCGATGAGATTGCTGAAATTTTCTGGGCAACAAAAAAGTAATTTAACTTTAATCGCTAGTGGCTTAGAAATTTAAGCTACTAGCGATTTTATTTTCTTTGATCGAAGTGCCTTTTTCAGCAATTATCGTCTCCGCCGCTACTCGCGCCATAAATGAAACTCGCTCGACAAATTTTCTAGTTATTAAACCATTTGCAATTAATCTTGAGGATTGATGCACTTCTACTTCAAACTTTAATATATTTTCAGCTAAGCCAAGGCATCTTGAGGTGGCGTGTATTTCAGTGCCAACTCCTACCGCGCTAATAATCTCGACTTGTGAGTTAGATGTAACAGTTGTTTCGCCAAAATCTAAAAATTCAATTATTGCTGCGCTACATGCGCTCTCAATTAATGCAAGTATTTGATTAGAGCCAATGACCGGTAAATCATTAATTCCTTGAGCAACTGATGTATCGCCAGGACGAACTGACATTGTTGCCATTCCGATGGCCCCAATAACTTGCTCAGATTTCATAATCACAAGATTAGTGATTAATTAATTATTCTTGCGGGAATTGCCTACGAATTTCGCTAGTTATTTCGATTTGTGTCGCGCCTTCAGTGGTTATCTCCGTATAAGTGGTTTGAGTATAGGTAATTTCAGTGATCCCTTGGTTTTGATCCTGCTGCATCATTTGGTTATAAAGTTCTTGAGTTTGTTGGTTTATTCGATCATTTAATTCTTCTGGAGCTGATTCATTTAAAGCATTGCATAAGAGGTTTCGTATTAAAACTAGAGCAGTATTTTCTTGTTCCATTTGCGTACGACATGGTGAACATTGCCCAAAATGAATTTCAACCTCACTCAATTGTTGGTTATCAAGAATTTCATGGTCAATATATAGAACAATGTTTGGCAGAACTTGCTCGCAAGGAATCAAATTGCTCTCATTGAAACTCACTTTTGATCACCTGCTTTATCTTTTCCGTATCCCCGATCTTTTGCATAAGCAGAAAGGGATGCCCTTAATAATTTACGGCCACGATGTAATCTAGACATTACCGTCCCGGTCGGTACGCCTGTGATCTCGGCAATTTCCTTATACGAAAACCCTTCAACATCAGATAAATAAACTGCCATTCGAAAATCTTCCGGCATTTGAGCAAGTGCGTCTTTAATATCTTTATCTGCAATATTCTCTAAAACTTCATCCTCAGCAGATTTACCTTGATCACTTGTGTGTGAGGATGCGTCGGCAATCTGCCAATCTTCAATTTCTCCTGCGGAAATTTGTGGCCTACGTTGATCTTTCCGATAATTATTTATAAATGTAGTTGTAAGAATTCGATAAAGCCATGCTTTTAAATTTGTGCCTGGTTCAAATTGGTGAAAACTTGTAAATGCTTTTGCATAAGTATCCTGAACTAAATCTTGAGCGTCATGTGAGTTTTTTGTATATCTAAGCGCAGCGCCATAAAGTTGAGATGTAAAAACAAGTGCATCTTTCTCAAACCTAGATTTTCGTTCCGCTAAGGTTTCTTTTTCACGGTCAATAACTGCCGGCAATAAATTCTCGTTACTCATTTGGGCTAAGGCTACCTCGAATGGAGTTTTAGGAATCTGAGTGTATTTTTTATCTTGGCCAATATCCTGGCGCAAAGCATTCATACCTGAGAGAACCTAGTTTCTGGCTTCGTTATTCCCATAATCAACCACAATTTCTACGCTTAAATGCCTAATCTGCATTAGTAGGTGGAAGGTAGACTGGTACATATGACAAATTGGAGCGCACCGTTTCGAAGCGGGATAACCTCTGCAAGTCAGCCATTAAAAGCAAAAATAAGCATCCCAGGATCAAAATCTGCAACTAACAGAGCTTTAATTTTAGCTGCAATTTCTAAAACACCATCTAGGTTGCGTAAACCTCTATCTTCTCGTGATGCGGATTTGATGGTCAAAGGGTTGCGTAGCTTGGGTTGCAAAATTAATGAAATAAAAACTACAGAAGGTTTTGATTATGAAATTACTCCGCAAAAATTATCTGGACCCTGCCAAATAGATGTAGGTAATGCCGGAACCGTGATGCGATTTTTACCACCAATTGCCTCACTTGCAACAGGATTAGTCCACTTCGACGGTGATGCAAGGTCACATGAGCGACCACTTGAACCGGTTATTAAAGCTTTAGAACAACTTGGTATATCAATTGAACATGGAAATAAGTATCGATTACCTCTAACAATTAACGGTTCTGGTCAAATTAATGGTGGAGAGATTCAAATAGATGCAAGTGCATCAAGTCAGTTTATTTCTGCGTTATTGCTTTTAGGTCCAGCTACTAAGAATGGGTTAACTGTAAAACATACAGGTAAATCACTTCCCTCTATGCCCCACATTGAAATGACAATTCAAATGCTTCGTAAATTTGGTGCAATTGTTGAGGTTGATCAAAATTCTTGGACAATTAGATCTGGCGAATTACATGGTCAAGATTTAACAATCGAGCCAGATCTTTCAAATGCTGGACCATTTATGGCTGCTGCAATGGTATGTGGTGGAAGTGTTGAAATTCTAGATTGGCCAAAATCAACTTCCCAACCAGGTGATCAATTACGAGATATTTTTGCGAAAATGGGAGCGAGAATTGAGCAAAATGGTGAAGGTTTAAAAATATTTGGAAGTGGCGAAATTAATGGGATAGATATTGATTTACATGATGTTGGTGAGTTAACACCAACTATTGCAGCGGTGGCAGCATTAGCATCTTCGCCTTCAACATTACGAGGTATTGGCCATTTGCGATTACATGAAACTGATCGACTCGCGGCTCTTGCTAATGAAATTAACAATCTTGGCGGTGATGTAACTGAGGGGCCTGGCGAACTACTAATCAAACCCACAAATTTAGTCGCATCACAAATTTTTAAAAGTTATGAGGACCACAGAATGGCAACTGCAGGTGCAATTATTGGCCTTGCTGTTAAGGATTTGATTGTTGAGAATATAGAGACAACTAAGAAAACTTTACCTAATTTTCCAGGTATGTGGCAGGAAATGCTCAATGGCAAGTAAAAAAGGCAATTGGGATGAAGATGATGTTCGAGTAAATAAATCCCGACAGTTTGGGTCTAGTAATAAAGCACGGCCACGCACTAAAGATCGACCAGACTATTCAAAAGCACAGGTTGCAACAATCACTGAGGTTGACCGTGGTCGAGTTAAGTGTTTGATTGAAAGTGAAAACAGCAAAATAATTGTCACTGCGATGAAAGCACGAGAGCTTGGAAAAAAATCAGTTGTAGTTGGAGATTTAGTTTCAATTGTTGGTGATATATCTGGTACAGATGGTTCTCTCGCCCGAGTTGTTGCAGTTCTGCCTCGTAAAAACTCTCTTACTAGAACTATTGATGATCATGAAAATGATGAACGGGTGATTGTTGCAAATGTTGATCAAATTGCAATTGTTATTTCAACAACCAATCCAGAGCCACGAGAGGGTTTTGTCGACAGAGCTTTAGTTGTTGCATTTGATCAAGGCATTATGCCGATCATTATTATGACAAAGCAAGATTTGGCTAGTGGTGATGAGTTCTTAAAGACTTACAAGGATTTAGATATAACAATCTATAAGATTGACCGAAACTCTGACCTAACAAATCTTAAAGAAGTACTAAGCAACAAAATTACTGTTCTTCTTGGTCACTCTGGAGTTGGTAAATCAACATTGGTGAATAATCTACTTGGCAGCACTGAAAACACTGATTTAACCTCTGGTATTCCAAATTCATACCGAGCCACCGGTGATGTTAATGAGGTTACTGGCAGAGGTCGTCATACATCATCGAGTGCAGTTTCACTTCCGTTATCGCCAACTTTTAGTGGTGATGAGTTTGGTTGGATCATAGACACACCTGGTGTTCGATCTTTTGGTATTGCTCATATTCAGCCCTCTCGAGTTATTTCTGCCTTTGCAGAATTTAATGAGGCTATCTCGCATTGCCCTAAGAATTGCTCGCACAACGAAAATGGTTGTGCGTTAAATAACTGGCCAGGGCTAACAAACCAAAATCTCGCAAGGCTGGCAAGCCTGCGTCGAGTGTTATCAGTTGAGTAAAAGTAAGAGTAATCTGCCTATCATGAGTACCAATATTGAAACTAACCTAGTAAAAACAAGACAAATTGATTTAAGTGTTACCGGCATGACTTGTTCCTCATGTGTTAGCACAATTGAGCGCTCATTAAATAAAATACCTGGAGTTAGAGCTGCAGTAAATCTGGCAATGGAGTCTGCGCATGTAATAGCCCCGCTAAATATTTCTGAGAAAGAACTAATCTCCGCTGTATCTTCAGCAGGATATCAGGCCACTGCTTTTAAGGGTGAGCGTGAATCATTTGAGAGATCAAATCGATTGGGAATTAGGTTATTAATAACGTTTTTATTAACGGCGCCAGTAATTTTGATATCCATGTTTGACAGTTGGCACGAACAGATTGATGCCCGCCTTTTATCAGTAGTTGATAGTTTGAATATTTTATTGGCAGATAATGGCCAAAAATATGTTATTTCTTACCCAAATGCTCCAATTACTACCTGGCTTTTAATTTCGCTGTCGATCCCAGTCGTTTTTATTTTGGCCTGGCCAATTCATAGATCTGCTGTTAAGAACTTAACTCATCCAACTATGGATACTTTAGTTTCTTTAGGCTCACTTGTTTCACTTGGTTGGAGCATCTACTCTGCGGCAACATATATAGCTAAAGATAATGTGATGCCAACAATTTATGCTGAAGTTTCTTCAGCGGTTATTTTCTTTGTCATGCTTGGCCGATATTTAGAACATAGAGCAAAACGCAAGGCCGGTTCAGCACTGGCTGAGTTATTTAAGTTATCTGCTGGCACAGTTGAGGTAAAGCGTGGAAATTCCACATCAGTAATTTCTATTGATGACCTTGTGGTTGGTGATCTATTTGTTGTAAAGCCTGGAGACTCAATACCAACAGATGGCCAAGTAGTATCTGGATTTAGCACAATTAATAATTCATTTTTAACTGGAGAAGCAACACCTGTTGAGGTGGCTATAAATGATTTGGTATTTGCCGGATCAATTAATAACAATGGTAATTTAATCGTAAAAGCCAGTCGTATTGGATCAGATACTGAATTAGCTCGTATAACCCGCATGGTACTTGCTGCACAATCTGAAAAAGCACCTGCTCAACAATTAGCTGACCGAGTAAGTAGGGTTTTTGTACCAATTGTTTTGTTGCTTTCTACCTCAACTTTTCTTGCTTGGTACTTAACTGGAACTGCTCTCGCACAATCAATTGCTACCGCAGTTGCAGTATTAGTTATTGCATGTCCGTGTGCCCTTGGATTGGCAACTCCAATCGCACTTCTTGTTGCTTCAGGTAAAGCGGCAAAGAGCGGAATAATTATTAGATCACCTAAATCAATTGAAAAAGCAGTTGGTATTACTGATGTGGTATTTGATAAAACCGGTACCTTAACTACTGGTCAAATGCTGCTACTGGAGATGGTTTTGATTGATAACCCACTTACAACAGAAAGTACGGCTATCTCTACCTCTGAGCTAATGAGTTACGCATTAAGCATTGAATCTCTTGATTCACACCCAATTGCATTAGCAATTGCAAGTGCATTATCAAAGCAAGGTATAGAGCCATTTACTGTTACTGATTTTGAGCATACTTCCGGCGTTGGTGTTGCAGCTAGAGTCCACCCGATCGGTTCATCTACTTCTAAGGCAGTATTAATTGGTTCCCCTGTTTCAATTGCCCGTAGTACTACTGAGTTTTCACCAAAATTAATCAATGCGATTGAGGCTGCAAAAACTAGAGCAAACTCAGTTGCAGTTCTTGCAATCGATGGCCTGGCTTATGGAGTATTTGAAGTGGGCGATCAGGTTAAACCAGAGAGTAAAGATGCTATAAATAGATTACATGCGGCTAAGTTAAATACCTGGTTAGTAACTGGTGATGGCGAAACTGCAGCAATCTCCATGGGTACACAGGTGGGAATTCCAATCGATCATATTTTTGCCTC
>WLSX01000040.1 GCA_009705675.1 Actinomycetota bacterium
ACTGGGCAGGTTGTGCCAAAGGTTAGAAGAGTTGAGATGGTATTTGGTGAACCAATGTACTTCACTGGTGATTCAACTGATCAGGCAGTACTTCGTGCGGCCACCAATCAACTAATGGAAAAAATCGCAGAGTTGTCAAAGCAAGAGTATGTGCCAAATATGTACGCCTCAGAGGCAAAGGATGCAATTAAGAACAGTAAATTAGAAGAGGATCAGATTGAATCTGATGAGGAGTAATTACTCCGCTCCAATAAACTCTCTTCGATTTGTTAAGTAATTACACATATCGCAATTATCTTTTGCCACCGGCATCTTGCCGCTAACTACGGTAATAAAATCAGTTAACCGAGTTGCAAGGGCTTCAGGGTTTCTAGTAATTGGTCGCCAAGTGTGTTTTAACTTAAGTCCAAATCCTTTTGTAACATCCCCGGCCGGTTCAAGTAATGACCAAACCAATAGGCCCATTAATGAAACCTTTTTTACCTCCCCAGATGCTGGATTTTCTAAGGCAAATGCATAAGCTTCAAGCTGTGGTTGGTAGAGGTCAGTTTTATCTGAATCCTTTGCTTGAAACTTACAATCAATAATTCCATAGGTGCCATCGGCAAACTCAATTAATAAGTCATATTTGCCGCGAATTGCATACTTTGTTGGCGAACCATTTACATTAATAAAAGAGGATTTAACCCAACCACCAAGGTCGGCAACTTTGCCTTCTGGTAATACAGGTGCGATATCTGCTGTGGTTTTCTTTGCAAAGTATTGTTCTTGCATATTTGCAAGATCTCCAACTAATGGCATAAAGCCAGGGGTGCGAAGCCCGTGGTTGTAATTAAGCCATAAACATTTATGACAACCTCCCCAAGAGAAGGTTAAATCGGAAGGAGAGATAAATTCACGAGCACTGCCAACTGCATTTGATGATGCCATTTCAACTCATTTCTTCGCGCACGCTCTGTGGTACGCCCTAATTTGGTTTTTCTTAAGATAAGTTTGCCTAAGGCCACTGACAATTGGGGTGACCGCCACGATTTAGGTGTTAAGGGGTGCAAATGAGCGCTAAGCAGCGGTTATTCACCGCTACTAGAAGTTACAGCCAACTCTTTGTACTTATCGCGCTGATCCTCTCGCTGTTTTTTACCGCATTTCTAGGTTCAGATAATTTAAATTGGCAGATCGCACTTGCCGTAATTGCATTAATTATTGGAATTCCTCATGGGGCGTTAGATCATCTACTCACTCTGCCAAAGGGTGCACCGGTGAGGATGGCCTTCTTTGTGCTTATCTATGTCTTAATTGCAGTAGCTGCAGTCTGGGCAATCCTTAAATGGAATGTTTTAGGTTTTCAATTGGTGGTAATCATGAGCGCTGCCCACTTTGGGGTAGGAGATGCCGCATTTATTGCAGAGAGTGAGCGATTAAATGGTGGGGTAAGTAAGTCATTAATAGATCGGCTGATCTACGCACTCCCAGCTGGGTTATTACCAGTTTTTATTCCCCTGAGTAGTGAGCAGACAAACACAGCTCTGGCCGAAGTTAATCCAAAGCTAATTAATTGGGTAGGGAGTAATACAAATTTAATCCACCTGTGTGTGCTGTTAATCGCAGCCTCTTCAATATTTGTCTTAATTTTCAAACGTGATGATAAAAGCGCAATTGATCTAACTTTACTTGCCGCTCTTTCAATCTTAACTCCACCGTTGGTGGCATTTGCAATTTACTTTGGCCTCTGGCACGCACTACGCCATACCGCTCGGTTAACTTTAAATCTTAATAAATCAGAGATTGCTTATCAAAATAATCAACCAAAGCAGGCATTTATGCAGGCAGTACTTCCTGGTATCCCAGCATTAATTGGCACATTTATTGTGGCAGTGGTGTTAGCTGCTGCCAATCCAGATAACTCAAGGTTACTTTGGTCGATCTTGGTGGTGATTTGGGCATTGACTGTGCCCCATATGATGGTGACGGCAAAGTTAGATAAAGGTGCGCTGTTAGGTAAGTAAGTTAATTAATTAATAAAGATGAGAAGATAGTAAATAAACCAAGAGCAATCATTACCACACCACCTGAGGTGCGCATAAAGATTAACCTTTTAATATCACCTGATAACCATTGGCGAACTGTGCCGGCTAAAATGCCGTAACTGCCATCTGAGATAAATGCGATCAATGCAAAGATTGCACCAAGCAGGATCAATTGCGCAGTGACATTATTTTTATCGCGATCAACAAATTGCGGCAAGATGGCGGCAAAGAAAACTACCGATTTTGGATTTAATACGCCCACCCAAAAACCATTTTTAATTGAGGTTACAAAGGCTGGTTTAACCCCTTGCGTTTTTTGCATCCCATGGGCATCTACCTTGCTAGCTGCAATAGCTGTGTAACCTAAGTAAATTAAGTAGGCACCTCCGGCCCACTGAACGCCGTTATAAAAAAGTTTTGAAGCCTGCAGCAGCGGGCCAAGGCCGATTGCAACTAGAAGTGAAACCAAGAACATTCCACTGGCATTACCGATTACGGTGGCCACAGCAGCAGCTCGGCCCCAGGCGATCGCCCGGGCGATAGTGAAGAGAACAGAGGGGCCTGGCGCCAAGATGATCAAAATCGTCGCTATTAGGTACTCCCAGAGGCGAGAAGGGATCAAATCTGAGGTAAACACGCTCTCATCCTACGGCTTGCTTGAGTTGAGGAGATAGGTTTAAATACTCGATAGTATCGACTCGATATATCTAGTAGATAGAGAAAAGGCAGGGGCTAGCGGTGAGATCAAGATCTGAATCCCTTGAGTTCGCACTCCTAAGTCTGCTCTCCCAAGGCCCACTACATGGTTATGAATTGCGTAAGCGAATGACTGCAATTTATGGACCATTTCGAGCCCTTAGTTTTTCAGTTTTATATCCGCAGCTTCGCCGAATGATGGAGGCGAATTTAATTGAGGAGTCATTTGCTGACTCTGGTGGATTATCTCGGCGCTCGCGAATTGTTTATGACTTAACTCAAAAGGGTAGAAACAAAATTTCAGAGTTAATGCAAAGTGCAAGCCCAGATTCATTTGAGGATGAAGGCTTTGAAATTCGCTTCGCATTCTTTGGGCCAACACCTAGAAATAATCGGGTAAGAATTTTAGAAGGACGCCATCGGCGTTTAGTTGAGAAGGCAGAGATAGTTCGCAAAGACCTAGCAAAAACTCCAGAAGGAATCGATACCTATTTAGTTGAGTGGCGCCGTCACTCATTAGAGTCCGCTGAACGAGAGATCGCTTGGTTGGAAAAAATGATCCAAAGCGAAAGGAAGAGCTCGTGAGCATAGAAAATAAAGGGGAGATCCGGGTAGCAATAGTTGGAGTAGGAAACTGCGCTAACTCTTTGATTCAAGGCATTACCTATTACAAGGATGCAACTAATGAAACTGAGATCCCAGGTTTAATGCACCCAGTCCTTGGTGGTTACCACATTAAAAATATTAACTTTGTTTTAGCACTAGATGTTGATGCTAAAAAGGTTGGTTTAGATCTTTCTGAAGCAATTTGGGCCAGTGAAAATAACACAATTAAGTTTGCAAATATTGCAAAAACCGGCGTAACGGTAAAGCGCGGAACGACATTAGATGGTCTAGGTCGCTACTACAAAGAGACGATCACTGAATCAACTGCAGCCCCAGTAGATGTGGTGGCAGAGCTAAAGTCCAACAAGGTTGATGTAGTTATCTGTTATCTACCAGTGGGATCAGAAGAGGCAGCTAAGTTTTACGCCCAATGCGCAATTGATGCCGGCTGTGCTTTTGTCAACGCACTTCCAGTATTTATTGCTTCCGACCCTGTGTGGGCAGATAAGTTCACAAAGGCCGGACTACCAATTGTGGGCGATGATATTAAATCTCAAGTTGGCGCCACGATTACTCACCGAATTATGGCCAAACTATTCCAAGATCGTGGTGTTCACCTAGATCGAACCTATCAATTAAATGTTGGTGGAAATATGGATTTCAAAAATATGTTAGAGCGTGATCGGCTTGAGTCAAAGAAGATCTCAAAGACTCAATCTGTTACCTCACAATTAGATTATGACTTAGGTGCTAAAAATGTTCATATTGGACCATCTGATTACATTCCATGGCTAGATGATCGCAAGTGGGCATATGTTCGCCTTGAAGGTCGAGCATTTGGAGATGTGCCGCTTAATCTTGAGTACAAGCTTGAGGTATGGGATTCACCAAACTCAGCAGGTGTAATTATTGATGCACTTCGTTGCGCCAAGATTGCATTAGATCGCAAGATCGGTGGACCACTTCTTTCACCATCTAGTTACTTTATGAAATCTCCACCGGTGCAATACACCGATGAGCAGGCATATCAAAAGGTTGAACAATTTATCGATGGCAGTATTGATCGCTAAATAATTGTAGGAAGTAAAAAGCCCCTAAGGATTTAACACCTTAGGGGCTTTTCGCCCTCTTGGAGAGTGAGGGCTTTAAATCGTCGCGTCAGCTTCTACGCGACGAAGGTGCGCAAAGCCGAGCAGAGTAAGAATTAACATCAGTAGGCCACCAAGGGCTGCTGCCCATGATGCATACATTGCAATCTGACCGATTTGCCAAAATGCGAATGTGTAAAGAAGTAGACCGCGTAATGTTTCACCCATAAACAATGTGGTGCGCTGTCCCATTAAGGCGCCAGCTTGGGCAGCTAGTTCACCATTTTTTGGATCAGCTTTTGATGCAGCACTTGCTGCTAAAGCCTCACCACTTACCTCTGAGTAAACCTTGCCACCGGCAATTCCCTTAAGGTGTGAGCCGATATAAAAATCAGCGTAAGCCTGTGCTTGTTTACCAGTTGTAAGTGGCATATTTGAAAATGGTGCCAACTTTCCTTGGGCCTCTTCAGATAATGCTTTAAAGCCAGCGCTCTCTTTATCTGGCATTGTGATTTTTTGTTGCGCAAGCTGTGTCTTAACTTCATTACTTGTAAAGCTAGCTCCCCAATTAAGGAGTGCAGCTGCTACAAATAAAAATACAGAAAGTCCCAAACCGACAAAGCTGACGATTCGATCGAAGGTGCGACGTTTCATTATTGATTTCTCCTAATTTCTCCAGTTTTATTGCCTTAGAGAGTTACAAACTCTCCATGGCTATTAATACTCTGGATTAAGAAGGTGCATGTTGAAATTAGTAGGGGGTAGCACTTACCTAAATATCATAAGTGCTAGCACTTAGATTTAGATCACAAAATCAGTTAGTCAGTGTGCCTTGAACATATCTGCTCACCATTTGGTCCAACAGTTAAATGTTGGCAAGCAATTCCTAATTTATCAAAAGCTTTATCACCAAAATGTGAGCGGTATGCAAGTGCCAACAAAAC
>WLSX01000041.1 GCA_009705675.1 Actinomycetota bacterium
CGTTGTTGGATACCTACTGATAAATCCTCAATTAGAGCATCTGGATTAATATCAAACTTAAACTCTTTGGCAATACTTGCTATTTTTACCTTTGCGTCATCAAGGGTAAGAATTCCGCGCTTAGTTTGTTCGTGTCCTAAAACGATATTTTCTGCAACTGTAAAAACTGGCACCAACATAAAATGTTGATGAACCATTCCGATTCCGCAATTTAATGCATCAGATGGTTCTTTAATATCTACTTGTTTGCCATCTACAAAAATTGAGCCACTGTCTGCCTCTAATAAACCGTAGACGATGTTCATTAAGGTTGATTTACCAGCGCCATTTTCACCAAGAATGGCGTGAATCTCTCCCTTTTCAACTTTTAAATTGATTTGGTCATTAGCAACTAAGGCACCAAATTTCTTGGTAATTCCTTTAAGTTCTAACGACACTTGCTGCTCCTTAAATAAAACTGGGTGAGTTAGAAATCTAACTCACCCAGCGATACTACAGAACGACCGACTATTAGTCGATCAATTAGTTAACTGATATATATCCAGCTGCAATGTTTGCGGCAAGATCTTTAACCTCTGCCTGTAACTTTGCAGAGATTTTCTTTGACCATGATGGTGTGATTACGATTGAAACGCCCTTGTTCTTAAGAGTTCCAACGTAAGCAGTATTTGAGAACTTGCCATCATAAGCTTCCTTAACAGTTGCAAGTACACCTTCTTTTAAGCCCTTCAGAGCTGAAACTGGTGTAACGCTTGCGAATTGCTTTCCAGTATCCATAACTGCAGCATCTACCCAGATAACGTTTGATTTTTTAGTCTTCAAACTGTTTCCAGCAGTTGTTGCTTGCATGTTTCCGGCTACAGGGAAAATAAAATCTGCACCTTGTTGTTCAAATGCAACAGATGTTGAAAGTGCCTTAGTCGTGTCATCAAAGCCACCAAGGAATGTTCCCTTTTTAGTAGCAGGATTCCAACCTAGAACTTCAACCTTAGTTCCATTTACATCGTTGTAGTACTGAACTCCATTTGCATAACCATCCATGAAGATAGTTACGGTAGGAATTTGCAGACCACCATATGTAGCAACCTTGCCAGTCTTTGACATTCCTGCTGCTAGGTAACCAACTAAGAATGAGTTCTCGTCAGTTTTGTAAGTAATTCCCTTTTGGTTTGCTCCGCCTGACCAGCCATCAACTAGTGAGAAGTTGATTTTTGGATTTTTTGCAGCAGCTGCGCCAATGGCGTCACCTAGCAAATATCCAACACCGATAATTGAAGTACATCCCTTGTCTACGAACTTCTGAACATTTGGTGCGTAATCTGCACCAGATTTAGCTGGTAAATACTCGATTGTTGATGCGTAGCCAGCAGCTTTAGCAGCCTTAGCACCTTCATATGAAGTTTGGTTAAATGACTTATCGTTGATGCCAGCAGTATCTAGCGCAACGCAAACCTTCTGCTTAGTTCCTGCAGCATTTGCTGGAGCAACTGCAACAGAAGTCATTAATGACGCGGCTGCAATAGCCACTACGAGCTTGTGTGATTTTTTCAAAATCCCTCCCAAGGACTAAGACCCAAATTTGTATGGGTAAGTTGTGTGCTGACCCTATCGGGGAAGGTGCTTCCTGCTAGAACGGCGCCCATGGTGGTTCATTACGATTTCTTTAGATTTGATTAAACTCTAAATATAGAGTTTAAACTTTTAAGGCAGTTACTACTGTTTTGTGATGTTTTTAACTCGCCCAGCCTTTAAGTCTTCAAGAATTTTGAGAGTTTTTGTAGAAAATGAACCGCCATTGACCAGATTTACCGAAAGGCCGCCATCCTTAAGGTTATAGCGATGACCATAAATCCCTTTGTTGGCATCAAGAATATCTAACATGTTTTTTCCGACTAATTCAGTTGCAATAATCTGTTCAACTGCAATATCAAATCGTTTCTTAATCACTAAATACTGATTCTTTTTTCCAGCTGAAAAATTTAAAAAGTATTGCTCTGGTAAAAGCCCTGAAACAAAACTCTTATTGGCGCCACTATTTAAAGCAGCAACTGTTGAGATAACCTCATCTGATTTTGACCAAGTCGACAAAATCTGATCAACGCCTGAACTAACCTGTTTTTTAACCTCTTCTGAAACTACTTGATCTACTAATAAATTACTGACTTTAATTTTTGGATTTGCCGCTACTGCCCCTCGGGTAAAGGCTGATCCATAACTATTTACATTAACCGATGATTTTTCACTAATAAATCCGATTTTCCCGCTCTTGCTGACTGAAGCCATTGCGGCTGCGGCGAAATAAACTGCCTCGCTGGTTGCAAAAGATAGATTAGAAACGTTTGTTAGGCCAACTGATTCATCATCAATTATTGCAAACTGGGTGTTGGGAAATTCATTAGCAATCCGCTTAACCGTATCGGCATAGCCAGGGCCGACACAAATAATCAGTTGATACTTACTCTTTGCTAAGAATCGAACTCTGGTTATGCGATCACCTAATGTGCCATCTGTGATCTGCTCTCGAACATCTAACCTAGAAAGTTTGTATTTTTTGATAGCTCGCTCTAGCCCAACAGATGCTAAATCATTTACGCCATTGTCCCCTTTACCGCCCACTTCATATGCAATTGCTATCTTTACCGTAGCGGCTTTTACTGGCGGGGTTAAAAAGGTTGTAGTTAGTAGAAGCGATAAGACAAATGAAAGTAAGCGCTTAGCCATTTTTAATCAGACCTAAGGCGGCATAAACATCAGATAATGTTTTATTAGCTACATGATTAGCTTTATCAGCGCCGGCCTTTAATATGCGAAGCAACTCTGCTTGATCATTCATTAACTCTTCAGTTCGCTTACGGATTGGGGAAAGTGCCTGGACAACGACATCGGCAACTTCAGTCTTAAAGTCACCATAACCTTTACCGGCAAATTGAGTTTCTAAATCGGTGATTGTTTGACCAGAAAGAGCGGAGTGAATAGTTAGTAGGTTTGAGATACCAGCTTTTTCTTTTTCATCAAATTTAACCTCTTTGCCAGCATCGGTCACACTTGATTTAAACTTTTTAATTGTTGCTTCAGGTGAATCCAGTAACTCAATTACGCCAGACATGGAAGCAGCCGATTTACTCATCTTGGCGGTTGGATCTTGCAGATCATTAATTTTTGCAAGTGATTTAATAATTTGAGCTTGTGGAATATTAAACACCTCTTTGTATTTACTATTAAATCTTTGTCCTAAATCTCTGGTCAATTCGATATGTTGACGTTGATCCTCACCTACTGGCACAAAATCTGCTTGATATAACAATATGTCCGCTGCCTGCAGAATTGGATATGTAAACAGACCAACATTGGTTCGATCAGTTCCACCCTTTTGTGATTTATCTTTAAATTGGGTCATGCGCCCGGCTTCACCAAAGCCAGTTATGCACTCCAGTACCCAAGCTAATTGATTGTGTGCTGGAACATGAGATTGAATAAATAATGTGCACTGTTTTGGATCAACACCAATAGCAATTAATTGAGCTGCTGATAAAAGTGTTCGTTTTTCTAATAATTTTGGATCAGTTTCAACCGTAAGAGCGTGTAAATCAACTACGCAGTAAAAAGCATCATTTTCTTGCTGCAGCGCCACCCACTGTTTTAGAGCGCCGAGGTAATTACCAAGGTGAAATGAATCATGAGTTGGCTGGATACCCGATAGGACTCGTTTTTTACTCATTAATTCCCAGAATCTCTGGTAAGTAATAATTGATTGATTTGTTTGCCATTCATGCTGATAATTGTAAAGCGTGCTCCGTTAATTCGAATGACATCGTTAACCTGCGCAATTCGGCCTAAATAATGGGTAACAAAGCCGCTGACAGTTTCATATGGGCCGGCTGGCAACAAAATACCCTTTGATTCCAGCAGATCTGAAAGTAAAACCTCACCACTAATCTCAATATCACCAACTCGTGCTTTAGGTTGTGGTTGTGTTTCATGACCATCATATTCATCTTGAATCTGTCCAATTAGACACTCAACTAAGTTCTCAAGAGTAATTATTCCATTTGTACCACCATTTTTATCAAGCACAATTGCAATATGTTGCCGTTTACTACGCATCTCAGTTAATGCTTGCAATACTTGACTAGTTTTAGGTAAAAACATTATGTTTCTAACAATCTCCATAATTGTTAGTTGGGCATCATCAAACTTTGGATCTAATAAATCTCTGGCATGCAAAAATCCAATTACATCATCACTGCTGCCACGTACAACTGGGTAACGAGAGTGAGTAAGTTTTACAACAATTTTTCTAGCTTGCGAAATCGTCAATGAGGCATCTAGGAAATCAACCTCAGATCTTGGCACCATCACCTCATCAATTAATCGGTCACTAGATTTGAAGACCTCGGTAACAATTTCTCGTTCTTCTTTTGTTAAATCAGCGTGCCCACTAACTAAATCCATTAACTCAGCCTCAGATATCTGACTTCGAGGTGTTTTTGCGTTAATGCCAAAAAGTTTCATCACTAAATCTGTTGAGTGCGAGACCAGCCAAATAATTGGTTTAAATACGATTGCGATTCGATCAATTGTTGCAGCCGAAGCGAGCGCAATCGCCTCAGTCTTATATAACGCTAGCCGCTTTGGTACTAACTCACCAAATACTAAAGATATATAAGCAATCACTAAGGTGATACCAACGATAGACAAAATCTCACTCGTACCTGTTGATATCCCTAGCTCTTCTAACTTTGGAATTACATACTGCCCTAACTGCTCAGCGCCGAGTGCGGCTGATAAAAATCCACAAACTGTAATTCCTACTTGGGCGGCAGCTAAAAACCTATTTGGATGTTTAGTTAAGGCTGCCACTCGGGCGCCACGTTTGCCAAGATTTGCGATTTGTTTCACTTGCGACTCACGTAAGGAAATAAGTGCAATTTCTGCGGCAACAAAGATTCCGCCCACTGCAATTAGAGCTAAAACGATTGCGATGCTTTTTAAAGCGCCATCAGCCATATCTCCAATGATAACTGTGGATAAGCAGGGCTCGCTAAATGAGCGCCTAATCTCGCGCCCCTTCCCCTTTTTACCCTTTCTGTCGTAACCTTTGCCAACTCTCACAACCGTGAGACCTTCATCCAACGGATCGTCGGGTACGTACCTACCCGGAAGAAGGAGTGCTAACCATGGCCTCAGTTGTATTCAAACAAGCATCACGAATCTA
>WLSX01000042.1 GCA_009705675.1 Actinomycetota bacterium
AACCTTGCATAACGCGCAAGAGATTGTGCGTAAGGGAATATTAATTGGTGACACAGTATTAATTAGAAAAGCAGGAGATGTAATTCCAGAGGTCCTTGCCCCAGTAATTGAAAAGCGAACTGGTAAAGAGCGAGCATTTGTTATGCCAAGTAAGTGCCCAGATTGTGGCAGCAAATTACGAGCAATGAGTGAGGGCGATGTTGATATTAGATGTCCGAATTCGCAAAGTTGTCCAGCCCAAGTTGTTGAACGCCTTTTCTATATTGGCTCTCGCTCGGCATTAGATATTGATGTTCTAGGTTATGAGGCAGCTGCTGCTTTATTGGCAGATAAATTAGTAATAGATGAGGGCGATCTGTTCTCATTAACACTAAAAGATTTAATTAAGTCAGATTTCTTTACCAAAAAAGATGGATCAATCAGTGTGATTGCAGATCGATTTGTGGCCGGCCTTGAACTGGCAAAGACCAGGCCGCTTTGGCGGGTATTAGTTGCTCTATCCATTAGACATGTTGGGCCAACTAGTGCGCAAGCTTTAGCAAATAAGTTTGGTTCAATTGCAAATATTCAAAAGGCAAGCGCGGATGAGTTAGCAAATATTGACGGCGTGGGCGGGGTAATTGCAGAGGCAATTGTTGAATGGTTTGATGTTGATTGGCATAAACAAATTATTAAGAAGTGGGAAAAGGCTGGCGTGGCATTAGTTGATGCGCCGAAAGAAAAGCTTAAGCAGACTCTAGAAGGGTTAACTATCGTAGTTACCGGCTCATTAAATGATTTCACCAGAGATGGTGTCAGTGAGGCGATTGTTGCCAGAGGCGGGAAAGCCGCATCATCAGTATCTAGTAAAACTGATTATGTTGTGGCAGGAGATTCTGCTGGGTCAAAGTTAGATAAGGCGACTGAGTTGGGAATTACTATCTTGGATGAGGCTGGATTTAAAAAATTACTAGAGAAGGGGATAAAGTAAGCACATGATATTTGCTGAAGAGATGGCTCGTGAACTACCGATGTCACCAGTTTTATTTGGTGTTACCGCATTTGGAATTCTCTCCCTACTTCTTTATTTAGTGCTTCGAATCGATAAGGATTAATTATTGCTGCAGTAAGTAAAGAGTTCGCGATAGTTGGCGGAACCTTTGATCCGATTCACTTAGGTCATCTTCACCTGATTAAAGAGATCTCGAATAAATTTTCAAAAGTAGTTGTTATTCCATCTGGAAATCCCTGGCTTAAAGAACAGCCACCGGTTGCAAGTGCTGAGCAAAGATTTCAAATGGCAGATTTAGCTGTAACTGCAATGGGATTAAGTCGGCAGGTTGAGGTATTACCTCTTGAAACTAGGCGAGCAGGTAATAGCTACGCAATTGACACAGTTGAAGAGCTTAAGAAAATCTATCCAGATACTAATTTCACATTAGTTTTAGGATCAGATGCGGCCGCTAAGTTGGATAAATGGCATAGATCTGATGAGTTATTAAAGATGGTAAAAATATTGGTTGTAAAACGACCTAATGCAGCACCAAGTGAGTATGAGGAGATCTCGATTAAAGCTTTAGATATATCATCAACTAAGGTTAGACAATCAATCGCAAATCGTGAGAATGTAAGTAATTTACTACCGGCAAAGGTAGTTACATTTATTAGAGAGTATGGGTTATATGGCAGTCGGTAGTAGAACTATTGAATTAACTAAGATTGCAGCAGCAGCTCTTGCTGACAAATTAGGGGATGAGATTGTCGCCATTGATCTTTCCGAACAATTAGTTTTAAACCAGGTCTTCCTACTTGTAACTGGAAGTAATGAACCACAATTACAGGCATTATCAGATGAGGTGCAGCGCAAACTTGCTGAAGC
The DNA here is from genome assembly GCA_009705675.1 of Actinomycetota bacterium. The sequence continues at coordinate 1,859 of WLSX01000042.1, forward strand.
TGGTGAGAAGCCAGTTCGAAAAGAGGGAAGTGGATCTTGGATTCTTCTTGATTACACCGATCTAGTTGTTCATATTCAAAGTACTGAATTGCGTAATTACTATATGTTAGATCGGCTATGGAATGATTGCCCAAAAATTGAATTAAATTTAGCAAAGGCAGTCAGATAATGACCTCACCTGATTCACCAATTCGAGTTGTCTTATGGCGTCATGGCCAAACTGATTGGAATGTGGAAAATCGTTTTCAAGGTCACTCAGATATCCCATTAAATAAAGTTGGTCAGTATCAAGTAACAGAGGCTGCCAAAGTATTAGCAGCCCTTCGGCCAGATCGAATAATCTCAAGTGATTTAATTAGAGCGCAATCAACTGCTGCTGCACTTGCTGAATTAACTGATCTTAAAGTTGAGATAAATCCAAATTTGCGTGAGACCGATGGTGGACTTTGGGAAGGAAAATTAGCATCAGAAAATAGAGCATCCCATGGTGAGTTATTTGCTAATTGGTATGAAGGTGGCGATGAGCCAGCAGGCGTAACTGGGGAGCGAAGAAGTGATGTCGCAAAGCGAGCAGTTGCAGTAATTGAGAAAGAAACTACAAATTTCTCTGGCACAATCGTTTTTGTAACACATGGTGGAACTGTTCGAAGTGTTTTAGGTTCAATTCTTAAATTACCAATTGCACAATGGGGTGTAATCGGTGGTTTATCAAATGCATGTTGGTCAATATTGGAATTAACAAAGCATCACACTGGCTCTAAATGGTATTTAGCAGAACACAATGCTGGCTCATTACCTGAGCCTGTCTTTGGAGATGACGCGGTAAATTAGATAAGGTTGGCCCTTCAATTAAATAGCGGGGCTGTAGCGCAGCTGGTAGCGCACTTGCATGGCATGCAAGGGGTCAGGGGTTCGACTCCCCTCAGCTCCACGTAATAATTAATTAAAAAAGGAGCGATTATGGTCAAGGTATTAACCATTCCAGATCGCTGGAGCGCAAAAGATATGCCTGATTTAACTGGTAAAAGATTTTTAATTACCGGTGCAACCTCAGGTATTGGATTAGCTGCTGCAACAGAGCTTGCTCGTAGAAATGCCCAAGTAGTAATTACTGCTCGTAGTGAAGAGAAAGCAAAAGCAGCAATTAAAAAGATTGGTCCAGGATTAGTTTCATCATTAATTATGGATCTAACCGATCTTTCAACAGTTAGAAAAGCAGCCGCAAGTATTGATAAACCCTTTGATGTTGTTGTACTAAATGCTGGTGTAATGGCAACCCCATTTACAAAGACGGTTGATGGCTTTGAACTTCAAATGGGCACAAACCATCTAGGACACTTTGCCTTTGCTGGCTTAATTAAAAATCAGATTAAAGATCGCTTAGTTGTAGTTTCAAGCTTTGCCCACCGAATGGGCAGCTTTGGGGATAATAATATTGAAACGATTAGAAATATGTGTTTGGGAATTGGTAAGTATCAAAAGTGGCCAGTTTATGGTGCAAGTAAGTTAGCAAATCTTTTATTTGTTGCTGAGGTTGAACGGCTTAGAATTCAAAATAATTGGTCATTTATTCCAATTGCAGTTCACCCAGGTTACTCAGACACAAATCTGCAGGCAGTTGCCTCCCAAATGCGAGGGGCAGCAATGGAAGAAAAAATAACCATGGCAATAAACAAAGTATTAGCCCAGCCGGCCTCTCAAGGCGCACTTCCAACACTTGCAGCCTGTGTATTTCCAGGATTAATTGGCGCAAGTTTTATTGGTCCAAATGGTTTGATGGAGATGCGTGGAACACCAAAGTTAACTCGAGCAAAGGCGCTTGCTTATGACAAGTCATTAGCGAAGAATTTATGGCAAGTAAGTGAAGAGTTAACCAAGGTTAGTTGGGCATAAAAATGCATGAGGCGTATGACTTTAAGGCGGTGCAGGATAAGTGGCTGCCAATTTGGGACAAGTTAGAGCCATTTAAATCCGGCAAAGCAGATGATGCTCGTCCTAAAAAATATGTGTTGGATATGTTTCCTTATCCATCAGGGGACCTACACATGGGACATGCTGAGGCTTATGCATTAGGTGATGTGATTGCCAGATATTGGATTCAAAAAGGTTTTAATGTCATGCATCCAATTGGTTGGGATGCATTTGGTTTGCCGGCAGAAAATGCAGCAATAAAACGAGATGCCGATCCTCGGGCTTGGACCTATGAAAATATTGATGTTCAAAAAGCTTCAATGCGCAGATATGCATGTTCATTTGATTGGGACCGCACCCTTCACACCTGTGACCCTGAGTATTACAAGTGGAATCAATGGTTATTTCTTAAGATGTTTGAAAAAGGTCTGGCATATCGCAAAGACTCTGCAGTTAATTGGTGCCCAGATTGCCAAACTGTATTAGCAAATGAGCAGGTAGTTGCAGGTCTTTGTGAGAGGTGTGATAGCGCAGTAACTAAGAAGAAGTTAAATCAGTGGTATTTAAAGATTACCGATTACGCAGATCGCTTGCTTGATGACATGGACCAATTAGAGGGTGCATGGCCTGAAAAAGTATTGCTGATGCAACGCAACTGGATCGGCCGTTCAACTGGCGCCCAAGTTGATTTTGCTGTGGAGGATTTTGATCAAAAGATAACTGTTTACACAACTCGTCCCGACACTTTATATGGAGCAACCTTTATGGTGGTCGCCGCAGACTCTGAGCTTGCTGCAAAGTTAGTCGCAGGAAGTTCTGTTGAGGGTGAGTTTAAAAAGTATTTAGATTCAGTCAAAGCAGACTCTGATATTGATCGATTAGCAACTGATCGAG
>WLSX01000043.1 GCA_009705675.1 Actinomycetota bacterium
AGTAATTACAGATCTATGGTCTGATGTTGAAAACGTTCCGCATATATCTATGGCTAAAGAGAGTGATTTAATCGTAATCGCGCCAACAACTGCAGATTTGTTAGCAAAATTGGCCTCCGGCCGAGCAGATGATTTGTTAACAAATATTGTTTTAGCATCTACCTCACCGAAAATTTTAGTTCCAGCAATGCACCCAGAAATGTGGAGCAATCCTGCCACCGTAAGTAATGTAAAGATTCTTACCGAACGTGGCTTTGTGATTATCCAACCTGATGAAGGCCGGATGACTGGTGCAGATTATGGTGTTGGTAGGTACCCAGATAGTTCAAAGATTATTTCAGAAATTAGCAAAGTTGCGCTACAAACAGCTGATTTAGTTGACAAACGCCTACTTATTACTTCGGGTGGCACTAGAGAGCCAATTGATCCAATTAGATTTATTGGAAATAGATCCTCTGGTAAACAAGGTTTTGCGTTAGCGATGGCAGCTGCCAGTAGAGGTGCGCAAGTTCATCTCGTAACAGCTAATACCGATTTACCTTTAATTGAGGGTATAACAACAACTGCAGTTGAAACGGCAGAACAAATGGCGGCTGTTCTTGCCGTTGAGTTCCCACACTGTGATGCATTGATTATGAGCGCAGCAGTAGCGGATGCAAAAATACTTAATTATTCAGATGAAAAAGTTAAGAAGGATTCATTGAAAACTCTTGAGTTAGATAAGAATCCAGATATTTTATTATCGCTTGCAAAATCAAAAAAAGATTCACAGGTAATAATTGGGTTTGCTGCTGAAACATATACCGATATTAAAGATCTTGAGCTAAGCGGATTTACAAAATTGGCTAGTAAATCACTTGATCTAATTTATGTTAATAATGTTTCCGGCGGGGCAATCTTCGGCAGTGACAAAACCCAGGGATTAATCATCGATAAAGAGAAGAATGTGATCGAAGTACCTGAAATATCTAAAGACACGCTCTCGGATATATTGCTGGATCAATTAGTAAGTAAGTTAGGTTAAGCCCATGAAAAATCGCCTTTTTACATCTGAATCAGTTACTGAAGGACATCCAGACAAGATTGCAGATCAGATATCAGATGCCATATTAGATTCACTACTATCTCAAGACTCCAAGAGTCGGGTTGCAGTTGAAACTTTAATAACGACTGGTCAAGTTCATGTTGCTGGTGAAGTAACTACTAATGGCTATGCAGATGTAATGAATATAGTTCGTGATACTGTTTTAGAGATCGGATATGACTCATCCGAAAAGGGATTTGATGGAAATAGCTGTGGAGTTTCTATATCAATAGGTCAACAATCCCAAGATATTGCACAAGGCGTTAATGATGCATTTGAAAGCAGAGTCTCATCATCAGCTGATCCTTTAGATCTACAAGGAGCCGGTGATCAAGGATTAATGTTTGGGTATGCGTGCACTGATACGCCAGAGTTAATGCCACTTCCTATTTCATTGGCTCATAAATTAGCTCAGCAACTTACCAAAGTTAGAAAAGATGGCACGCTTTCATATCTTCGACCTGATGGAAAAACGCAAGTAACAATCGAGTATCAAGGTGACAAGGCAGTTGCCCTTAATACTGTTGTTATCTCGTCCCAGCATGCACCAGATGTTGATTTAGAAAAGAAGTTAGCTCCAGAGGTTAAAAAGTATGTAATTGATCCAATTATTAAGGATTTAAATATTGATTCTTCAAATGTTAGATTGCTTATTAATCCAACTGGTCGTTTCGTTATTGGTGGACCAATGGGCGATGCCGGACTTACTGGAAGAAAGATAATTGTTGATACTTATGGCGGTATGGCTCGCCATGGTGGTGGCGCATTCTCAGGCAAAGATCCATCTAAGGTAGATAGATCTGCAGCATATGCCATGCGCTGGGTTGCAAAAAATGTGGTCGCTGCTGGTTTAGCAGATCGATGTGAAGTCCAAGTTGCGTATGCCATTGGTAAGGCTCAGCCAGTTGGATTATTTATTGAAACATTTGGGACTGAGAAATTTGATCTTGGTAAAATAAGTGATGCAGTAAAAGAAGTTTTTGATCTTCGTCCCGCCGCAATTATTCGCGATTTAAATTTGCTACGCCCAATCTATGGGAAAACTGCTGCTTATGGTCACTTCGGAAGAGAGTTACCAGATTTTTCTTGGGAGAAAACAGATCGAGCTAACGCGCTTAAGGCACTAGTTAAATAAGCAGTGGCAGCTCCACTTAAACTTAAACGGCAGGCCATTGCAAAAGTACCGCAAGGTTCTTCTCCTATAGCAAAACATTTACCAATTGCATCAATTTTAGTAGATACTCCCGTTTCACATTTAGAAGGTATTTATGATTATCTGGTTCCAGAGATATTAGATGCTGATTCAGTTGTAGGTAGCAAAGTATTAGTTGATTTTGGAAATGCAAAAGCTGAAGGAATCATTATTCAGCGAAAGGATAAAAGCGATCAAGATAAGAAACTCAAACCTATACTTGAATTAGCAGCGCCAAGTGGATTAGTCAGCAAAAGCATGCTCGAACATGTCGAAAGTGTGAGAAATAGATTTGGCGGTAGTTTTTGGTCGATTTTAAATTCATCAATACCTGGACGTGTTTTAAAAGAGGAGAAGGTATTAGTTAATAATGAAATAAACGGAGTACTTCCGCCATATGAATCACCAGAAATTCGGGAAATTATTGGCAGAGCGGATTATGGCCAGTTATTAGGAAAGCAACGTATTAAATGGGGGATTAGTTTTCCTTTAGCTGTAGACCCAAACTGGTTTCTAGTTGAGGTTGTAAAACTTAGAGCCCAAGTTAGCCAAGTTCTTTTATTAGTCCCGGATGAGAAAGATATTACCTATCTAACAGCATTGCTTAGTAGCGTATTCGGCGAAGGAGTAGTTGAGTTAGGTTCTCATCTAAGTAAGAGTGTTAGGTATCGTAACTTTTTGAGAAGTAGATACAACTCACCTTCAGTAATAATAAGTACTAGAAGTGGCGCATTTACTCACTTAGAGAAAAACGCAACAGTAATTGTTCTTTCAGATCTAGATGAATCTCATTACGAAATTCATGCTCCGGGTTGGAATACCCGTGACGTTACTTTATTACGTGACAACAATACCTCTCTAATATTTATATCTGCTTCTCACTCACTTGAGATTGCTAGATTGATTGAAATCGGTTGGTTGGATAAAAAGATGTACCGAAGAAAGAGTAACCAAAAATTCTTCACTAATGAAAATGGCAACTCATATATATTCTCGATAAAGAAGGGAATCTCTTCTGGCAATGCACTTGTATCAGTTGCAGAGAAAGGTTATGCAAATCTATTTCTCTGCTCTAGATGTCGAAATACTGCAAATTGTGAGTGCGGTGGAAAGCTACAAATCGATGGTTCGAGGAAGATTCCTACCTGCTATCTATGTAAAAAGGAATTCAATGACTGGAAATGTACATTTTGTGGCGATACTCGACCGTTTGTAATTGCGAAAGGTATTGAAAGAACAGCGGAGGAAATTGGTAAGGCGATACCAAAAATTCCAATTCTTGTCTCATCTGGAAATAAACAGATTGATGTAGTGCCGAGTGGGCGGCACATAGTTATTGCAACAACTGGGTCTGAACCAAATGGGATTTATTCAGCTATTGTGATGTTAGATGGTGAGAAGATTTTTAATCGACCTTCATTAAGAGCAGAAGAATTTGCTAAGTTTCATTGGTTTTCACTGTTGGGTAAAGCAAGCAGTACTGCAGAGATCTATTTATCACTTCCAAACCATCATCCAGCAGTCCAATCTTTACTACGAGCAGATTCAATGGCGAACTCTCTCTCTGATTTAAGTAACAGAGAGAAAGCAAAACTTCCGCCATATTATCGAGTAGCGGTAGTAGAAGGAGATAAGGAAGAGATTTCAAAGTTTGCAGAAAATTTAAGAAATAGTAAAAGCTATGAAATTACTGGTCCGGTAGCAATTGACAGATTTAAAAGTAAATTATTGATTCGAGTAAAACTAGTTGAAGGGTCACTTCTTGTTGACCTTTTAGATGATGTAGCTAAGGTGCAGGCAGTAAAACGACGGAAAATATTCAAGATCCGATTTGACCCATTTGATTTATAGCCCCTCCAACTGAAGTATCATTTACTTATGGCTATTCAACCAATCAGATTATTCGGGGATCCGGTATTAGTTACTCCGGCTTCTTTAGTAGTCGATTTTGATAAAGAGTTAAGGCAGCTGGTTGAAGACCTAACTCAAACTATGCAAGCTGCACCTGGCGCTGGTCTTGCCGCACCACAGATAGGTGTTCCACTCCGAGTTTTCGTTTGGGATATAGATGATGAAATTGGTCACCTTATTAATCCATCCCTAGATTTAAGTGATGAGATGCAAGAGGGTGAGGAGGGCTGTTTATCTTTTCCAGATCTAGTTTATGAAACACCAAGAGCATTTCGAGCAGTTGCTAAAGGTTTTAATATGCATGGCGAACCAATAATTGTGGAGGGAACTGAGTTACTTGCAAGATGCCTTCAGCATGAAACTGATCATTTAAATGGGGTTCTTTTCATCGATCGTATGAAATCTGAACAGCGTAAAATTGCGATGAAAG
>WLSX01000044.1 GCA_009705675.1 Actinomycetota bacterium
ACCTTGTCATAAAGCTTTCGAGCAACCTCATTATCTGGAGCAGTAGTCCAGTAAAGTCGCTTTGATCCTGCCTGCGTTGCAATCTTTTCTAACTCATTAATTAATGCTCTGCCGACCCCACCACCTCTTACCCTTGGATCAACATAGAGATCTTCAAGGTAGCAAAAATCTTCAACCTCCCAGGTGGATGGTCTAAATATGTAGTGAGCAATACCTACTGTTTCGCCATCTTTTTCAGCAATGAGTCCTTTGATATTAAAATCTGAATGAATTCGCTGCCAGGTTAATTCAAGTTGTTGATCAGATAAATTTGATTTATAAAAGATTATGTACTCTTTAAATAGCTCAAGCCACCTAGCCTTATCACTTTGCGTAATTGGGCGAATTAAGATTGACATACCCACATCTTAACTAGCGGTATTCTCATTTAGCCAGCCGATCTATACTCTTAAGCCATGGCGGTTTTAGTCTTTGGCAGTTTAAATTTAGATCTAGTTACCTACGCCAATAAATTACCGGCGATGGGTCAGACGGTAATTGGTGAGAAGTTACTGCGCTTTCCTGGGGGTAAAGGGTTTAACCAGGCGATCGCTGCCAAACGATCTGGCGCTGAGGTAGTAATGATTGGCTGCCTTGGAAGTGATAGTGATGGTGATTTCTTATTTGATATTTTAAAGAGTGAAAAGATTGAAGCTAAATTTATTACTAGAAGTAGTGTGCAGACCGGGATTGCGGTAATTGAGGTTTCCCAAAGTGGTGAGAATCGAATTGTAATAATTCCAGGTGCAAATGATAAGTTGGTATTTTCAGATGAGATTTTAATTAATAACCCTGGCGTTAATGTGGCATTAGCCCAATTAGAGGTACCGCTGGGTGAGGTAGAAAAGTTTATAAGTAAGAGTAAGGCAGCTGGAAAGATAACTATTTTAAATCCCGCGCCAATTCAAATCTTAAGTGAGCAGTTACTAAAAGATACCGATTACCTAATTGCGAATGAGACTGAAGGATCATTTCTAGCCGGCCAAAGCGCTGAGCAGTTAAGTAAGGATGAGGCGATTGGTATCGCCAAACAATTACAAAAAAATGGTGCCGGTAAGGTAATTATTACCCTGGGTGCAGGTGGAAGTATCTATCTAGATCAAAGCAGGCAGATTTACACCCCAGCATTTAAGGTAAGTGCAATCGATACCACCGCAGCTGGAGATGGCTTTTGTGGCGCCTTTGCAACTGCAATCTCTGAAGGTATTGATATTGAAGCAGCTTTAAAGTTTGCATCCGCTGCTGGTGCAATTACTGCAACTCGGGCAGGGGCGGTTCCATCACTGCCAAGTAAGCAAGAGATATTGTCAATGATCGCATCGGTAGAGTAGGTTTTTCTTATGATTAAAAATGGCATCTTGCATCCACAACTTGCATCATTACTTGCAAGATTTCGTCATGTTAATGCGATTGCAATTGTTGATGGCCCATTTCCAACCTATCCAAATGTGGAGACAATTGAATTAGCAATCACAATGGGTTGGCCAACCATCCCTCAAGTATTAGATGAGATATTGCCCTACCTAGATATCACCTCATTAATAATTGCTAATGAGTTTGAGGAGAAGGTAGATAAACAAATTACGCAAAGATATATAACCCACCATAAAAACATACCCACCACCAAAATTGCCCACAGTGATTTTAAGGTTCAAGTTGGCCAGTGCCTGGGGATAATTCACACGGGGGATGGCGTTCCATATAGCTCAGTTATCCTCAAATCAGGGTGATTTGTAACATTTTTGAGATAACCGAATTACCTAGTTTTACCCTTCCAAATACCTCTTTCATTAACTAGGCTCGCCTGAGTTTGCATCACGCGAACACCTATAGGAGGAAAATAAATGAAATCAAAGTTCACACGCAGAGCGCTAATCGCGCTTGTAGCTGTGTCTGCACTTGTGCTTTCAGCATGCTCATCTGGATCATCTGATTCAGCATCAGGCGACAAAGTAAAGGTTTCTTTGATCACTAAAGATCAAACCAACCCATTCTTCGTTGCAATGATTAAGGGCGCAAAAGCAAAGGCTGAGACATTAGGCGTTGACCTAACAATTGGTTCAGGTAAGGCAGAGGGCGACGATGCTTCACAAATCGCAGCAATTGAAAATGCGATTTCTGCAAAGCACGCCGGTATCTTGATTACCCCAATGTCAACAAACGTAAATGCTGCTATCACAAAAGCTAGAGCAGCAGGTTTGTATGTAATTGCACTTGATACCCCAACAGATCCTGCCGATATCGTAGATATCACCTTTGCAACAGATAACTGCGAAGCTGGTAACTTAATTGGTAAGTGGGCTGCAGCTAAATTAGGTGGCCAGAAGGCAACAATCGCTCTTCTTGATATCTTCAACGACCGTATGGTTTCAGTTGATTACTGCCGAGATAACGGCTTCCTAAAAGGAATGGGAATCGACGTTAAGGACCCAAAGAAGATGGGTGACGAAGCTAAAACTGGTAAGTACTCAGGTGGCGCCTACGAAATCGTAGGAAACGTAGCTACTGGTGCTAACGAAGATGGTGGACGTACTGGTCTTGAGAAGTTACTTGCTAAGAACAAGAACATCAACGTTGTTTACACAATCAATGAGCCAACCGCAGCTGGTGCATGTGCCGCCCTTAAGGCAGCTGGCAGCAAAGCAATTGTGGTTTCTGTTGATGGTGGACGCGCAGGTATTGAGAATGTTAAGTCCGGATGTATCGGTGCAACATCTCAGCAATACCCATTGTTGATGGCTGATCTTGGTGTTCAAGCTATCTTCGACATTGTGAAGACAGGAACTAAGCCAGCAGTTTCAGCTGGTCTTGATTTCTACAACACAGGCGTAACTTTGATCACCGACGACCCACAAACAGGCGTTGACTCAAAGGATTCAGCTTATGGACTAGAGAAGGCTTGGGGCTAAACCCTAAGTTTTTCTAAGATCTTAAAAAATAACTGGCGACAGGCTTTACAGTCGGTCGCCAGTTATTACTAAATATAAATTTAATAATAAGTTAGGTGTAATAAATGGCAAAAGGTACCGAGATTAAATTCACGGAGCAGATTACTAAGGTTCAAAAAGTACAAGCGATACTTCATAAGTACCCTTGGCTAAGCTCTCTGGTGGTGCTGCTAGTTGCCATAACAACCTTTAGTTTTTTCAACGAAAATTTCTTAACCCTTTCAAATCTTTCACTTATTCTGCAGCAGGTAGCCATTATTGCCGCTATCGCTGCTGGTCAAACTTTAATTATTTTAACCGCCGGTATTGATCTATCTTGTGGTGCGGTAGCAATTTTTGCCTCGATGGTAATGGCAAAGGTGGCGCTGGGAGATCCATATGTAGATGGTGATGGCTTACCAATTTACCTAGCATTTGCAATTGGCTTACTGGTTGGCACCTTAGCTGGCTTATTTAATGGTTGGTTGGTAACTAAATTTAAACTACCGCCTTTTATCGTAACTCTAGGTACTCTAAATGTTTTTATCGCCCTTACCTTGCTTTATGCATCTGGTCGAACTATTCCGACCAATGAATTAGATCCATTCTTATTAAAAACAGGTACTGAGGTTAAGTTTGGTGATTTTAAAATCACTACCGGTGTAATTTTGGTCATTTTGATTTACAGTGTTTTGGCTTACATGCTTCGTAATACCGCTTGGGGACGACATGTTTATGCAGTTGGCGATGACATCGAAGCATCACGCCTGGCTGGTATTCAGGTAAATAGAGTTTTACTAAGCGTTTATGCATTAGCGGGATTAATTTTTGCAATGAGTGCCTGGATTATTATCGGCCGGGTTACCGTGGCCTCTCCTAATACTGGGCCGGAGATAAACCTTGAAACTATTACGGCGGTGGTAATTGGTGGCACATCCCTCTTTGGTGGCCGCGGAACCATATTTGGCTCCCTGATTGGCGCAATTATCGTTGGTGTATTTAGAAATGGTTTAACACTTGCCGGTGTTGATCTTTACTATCAGTTACTTGCAGTTGGTGTTTTGGTAATTGTGGCGGTAACTATTGATCAGTGGATTAGAAAGGCGAGGGTTTAAAATGAATCAGATCACGCCGATTTTAGAGGCTAACTCCTTAGTTAAATCATTTGGTCGAGTTATCGCATTAGATGGTGCTGACTTACAGCTATTTCCTGGCGAAGTACTTGCCTTAGTTGGCGATAATGGCGCTGGTAAATCAACATTAATTAAATGTTTAAGTGGTGCAGATCAACCAGATACAGGCACTATTAAAGTGTCAGGCACTGAAGTATCTTTCAAAAAAACCTTAGATAGCAGAGCAGCTGGTATTGAAACTGTTTATCAAACCTTGGCGGTGGCCCCGGCATTAGATATTGCATCTAATCTTTACCTAGGCCGGGAAATTAGACGAAGTGGTGTCTTAGGAAGTGTTTTTAGACTTCTTGATTTTAGTAGAATGAAAAAAGAGGCGTTAGCACACATCACAACTTTAGGAATTGGCACAATTCAAAATATTGGACAGGCGGTTGAAACTTTATCTGGTGGTCAACGCCA
>WLSX01000045.1 GCA_009705675.1 Actinomycetota bacterium
GGAACAAATGGCTCATATATTAGCGAAATGCAATATGACTTAACTGCTAAGAAAGTTGTTGCTGGAAAAGATTTCATGCAAAAGATGAATTGGTTTAATTACTCAACAGGTAAATGGGGTTCGCAACCTGTTGCACCAGCGGGTGCAGCAGCTATCGATTCATTTGGATCACCTGCGCACACATCTGTTCTTAATCGATTCTGCTCTTCAACTTTAGCCCCAGCAGGAGTTTTCTATGACAAGAAAACTGGCGCAGGATACAAAGGCGCTGTTTATCTAACTGGTGAAGAAGGCTCTGATGAGTCTCGTGGTTTTGCTGTAAATGAAACTGGCGAAGCTATACAAATTCCAAGATTTGGTTTAGCAGCATGGGAAACTTTTGTTCCAGCCCAGACTAACTCAAAGACGACAGCGATCTTCGGGAACGAGGATGGAGCTGCAACTGATTCACAATTATGGATGTATGTTGGAAGTAAGCAAAGTAGTGGTACCTGGTACGAGAAAGCCGGTCTTACTAACGGTAAGAATTATGTTTTAGCAACCGATGTCGCTAATGATAATGAATTCCGTTCCAAGTATGGTAAGACCGGATCTGCACCAATCTCATTTAAAGAAATTGATTGGAATCAAAATGGTGCTGCACAAAACGTGGCAGCCCGTGCAGCAGGCATGGAGCTTTCTCGAGTTGAGGATGGTCACTTTGATCCAAAGAATCCAAATGATTACTACTTTGTAACTACAGAATCAAACAAAGATGCCAAAGCAACTGCTCCAAATCCGGCAACACCAACCGTTACTCGTGATGGTGGAGCACTCTGGAGATTGCGATTAACAGATGTAAAGGATCCACTTAAAGGTGGAACTTTAACAATGTTATTAGATGGATCAGAAGATATCTATTTGTCTAAGCCTGACAACATCGTAGTTGATGATAAAGGTAATATTCTGATTCAAGAAGATCCAGGTAATAATGCGCACGTTTCTCGTGTAGTTTCTTATCGAATCAGTGATGGTAAATTAGCAACAATTGCTCAATTCAAATCTGAATACTTTGACTCAACCTCAACCACATTCATCACACAGGATGAAGAATCAAGTGGAATCATTGATGTGACTGAGTTTTACAAGAATTCTAAGAGTGACACTGCTAAGTACTACATGTTGGTGGCTCAAGTTCATGCCACAGTTGCAAAATCACGTCCGGATTTAGCTGCCGATAAAGTCAATGCCGGAGCTAATGAGGGTGGACAGTGGTATGTAATGAAAGTAAGTGACTGGAGTGATATTTACTCTTAATTACTTATTAAAGTAAAAAGGATCTCTACACTTTGTAAAGGTGTAGCAGTATAAATATTCCCAGAGTCAACCCTTCCTGACTCTGGGAATATTTTATTTTTAGGTTAAAGCGCGCCTGGCAGGAATCGAACCTGCGACCTAATGCTTAGAAGGCATTCGCTCTATCCGACTGAGCTACAGGCGCATTTATGTGGTTTTGTAGGGATAAGTCTACCGATCACAACAGGTAAGGTTTGACCCTATGGCCGAGTTTATTTACACGATGAAAAAGGCGCGTAAGGCGCATGGCGACAAAGTAATTCTTGATGATGTCACCTTGATGTTCTTACCTGGCGCCAAGATTGGTGTGCTTGGACCAAATGGTGCTGGTAAATCAACGGTGCTTCAAATTATGGCAGGTATTCAACAACCATCAAATGGCGAGGCATATCTTTCACCTGGTTACACCGTCGGCATCTTGTTACAAGAGCCGCCACTTAATGAAGACAAAAATGTATTAGAGAATGTGCAGGAGGGTGTGGCCGAGACAATTGGTTTATTAAATAGATTTAATGCCATCAGTGAAGAGATGGCAAATCCAGATGCTGATTACGACAAATTATTAGCTGAGATGGGAACTCTGCAAGAGCAGTTAGACCATCGAAATGCTTGGGATTTAGATTCACAATTAGAGCAAGCAATGGACGCACTTCGCTGTCCACCCCCTGAGGCTGATGTAAAGGTACTTTCAGGTGGAGAAAGGCGACGAGTTGCACTTTGTAAATTACTACTGCAAAAACCAGATCTTTTATTACTTGATGAGCCAACCAATCATTTAGATGCAGAATCTGTTTTATGGCTTGAGCAACACTTAAGTAAGTATGAAGGAACTGTGGTTGCGATCACTCACGATAGATATTTCTTAGACAATGTTGCGCAATGGATCTTGGAATTAGATCGAGGTCGTGCTTACCCATATGAAGGAAATTACACAACATATTTGGAGACTAAAGAAGCACGTATGAAGGTTGAAGGACAAAAAGATGTTAAGCGGGCTAAGCGATTAAAGGAAGAGCTTGAGTGGGTAAGAATGAATGCCAAGGGACGGCAGGTAAAGTCCAAAGCACGTCTTGCTCGTTATGAAGAGATGGCAGCAGAGGCTGATAAAACTCGTAAGTTAGATTTTGAAGAGATTCAAATTCCACCAGGCCCTCGCCTTGGAGATGTTGTAGTTGAGTGTGAGCATTTAGTTAAAGGCTTTGATGATCGAATTCTCATTGATGATTTATCTTTCACACTTCCTCGCAATGGAATTGTCGGTGTAATTGGGCCAAATGGTGCAGGTAAGACCACATTATTTAAAACCATTTTGGGTATGGAAAAAGCTGACTCTGGTTTAGTAAAGGTTGGTGATTCAGTAAAGATCTCCTACGTTGATCAATCACGTGGTGGTATTGATCCAAAGAAATCACTTTGGGAAGTGGTCTCAGATGGTCTTGATTTTATAAAGGTTGGAAATGTTGAGATGCCAAGCCGGGCCTACGTTTCTGCCTTTGGTTTTAAAGGGCCAGATCAACAAAAGCCAGCTGGGGTTTTATCAGGGGGTGAGCGAAATAGATTAAATCTTGCATTAACTCTTAAGCAGGGTGGAAATTTATTACTACTTGATGAGCCAACCAATGATTTAGATGTTGAAACACTTGGCTCACTAGAGAATGCGTTGCTTGAATTTCCAGGGTGCGCCGTAGTTATCTCCCACGATAGATGGTTCTTAGATCGTGTTGCTACCCATATTTTGGCTTATGAAGGTGAATCAAAGTGGTTCTGGTTTGAAGGAAACTTTGAAAGTTATGAGGAGAATAAGATTTCTCGTCTTGGCATCGATGCCGCCCGTCCACACCGTGCTACCTACCGTAAATTAACTAGGTAATTAAGAGGTATTTATGAAATACACCCATAAAGCATTTGTTCGCTGGGATGATCTTGATGCATTTGGTCATGTTAATAATGCAAAGTATTTAACCTACGCCCAAGAGGCACGATTTGATTGGGGTTGGTTCTCATTTGCCGAAAAGAATGAGGAGCCAATTTTGATGGAGATGGTAGTTGCCAGAGCTGAGGTTGATTACCTAGCGCCAATTACTGAGGGTGGTTGTTTTTATGATGTTACCTTGTGGGTAGATTCAATTGGAACATCCTCCTTTGTTAATGGGTATGAGTTATCAAAAGATGGCGTTGTCTATGCAAAGATGAAGACTGTGCAGGTAACAATTGATTTAAAGAGTAGAAAATCTCGGCCAATAAATGATGCTGAACGTGGCTTTTTAACTAAGTACTTGGTGAATTAATGACCATTATTAATAACGCACCAATCCAATCTCGCGATAAGCGTGCTTGGTGGCGAGATAGCGTTACCTACCAAATCTATATTCGCTCATTTGCCGATGAGAATGGTGATGGTAAAGGTGATGTGCCTGGCATTATTTCTAGATTGCCTTACCTTAAAAAATTAGGAATTGATGCAATCTGGATTACGCCTTGGTATCCATCACCGCAAAAAGATCATGGTTATGATGTTTCAGATTTTATGGATATTGAGCCAGATTATGGCAACTTAAATGATGCTAAGAAATTAATTGAACAAACCCATAAATTGGGGATGAGATTACTAGTTGATATTGTGCCAAACCATTGCTCTGATCAACATAAGTGGTTTCAGGAAGCTTTAAAAGCAAAACCTGGATCAGCAGAGCGAGATCGTTTTATGTTTCGTGAGGGCAAAGGTGTTGATGGAAATGAACCGCCAAATAATTGGCAAGCAGTCTTTGGTGGTTCTGCTTGGCATCGGATAACCGAAGCTGATGGAACACCTGGTCAATGGTATTTACATCTATTTGCAGTTGAACAACCAGATTTTAATTGGCTAAATAAAGATGTTAAGGCTTACTTTGAAGGGGTATTGAAGTTTTGGTTAGATCTAGGCGTTGATGGTTTTCGAATTGATGTTGCTCACGGAATGATTAAAGCCGATGGTTTGCCAGATGTACCAAGTGATCCAAAACTATTAGATGGAAAGCCAATGCCATTTTGGGATCAAGATGGTGTGCATGAGATCTACAAAGAGTGGCGCAAAATTTTAGATTCATATCCAGATGATCGAATGGCAGTTGCTGAAGCTTGGGTTCATCCAGCCACTCGAATCGCCCGCTATCTACGCCCGGGTGAGTTAATGAACTCATTTAACTTTGA
>WLSX01000046.1 GCA_009705675.1 Actinomycetota bacterium
TGAAGGCAAAGGTAGGAGATGAACTTAAGACTCACTTCCGTCCAGAGTTTTTAAACCGTATTGATGACATCGTGGTATTCCACCAGTTAACTGAGGCAGAGATTGTTCAAATCGTTGACTTAATGATTGCTCAATTAGATGAGCGTTTGCGTGCAAAAGATATGGGAATTGAATTAACTTCTGGCGCTAAAGCACTTCTTGCTAAGCGTGGTTATGACCCAGTACTAGGTGCACGTCCACTACGTAGAACTATTCAGCGCGAATTAGAGGATGTTTTATCAGAGAAGATGTTATTTGGTGATCTAAAAGCTGGTGAGATTATTTTGGTAGATGTTTCAGATGAGACACCTGAGGCAACCTTTACCTTTAAGGGAACTGCTAAATCTGCATTGCCAGATACACCTGGTGATTTAGCAGAAGCAACTAATTAATCTTCACCTTACTTATTGCTTGCTCAACTCGACTAGCTTCTAGTATTTCAATTCCAGCAATCTTTAAATCACTTCCAACTGGCACAATTGCACGTTTGAATCCAAGTCGGGCTGCTTCAGCAACTCTTTGAGTAATGCCAGTTACTTTTCTAATCTCACCAGCTAAGCCAACCTCACCAATTGCTACTAAATCTGCCGGCAGTGCTAAGCCTTTCGCAGCGGATGCAACCGATAGGGCAACAGCAAGATCAGCTGAAGGTTCAGTAATTTTCATTCCACCAACTGTTGCGACATAAACATCACGGCCAGATATTTTAATTCCGGCCCTAAGCTCTAAAACAGCTAATGTCATTGCAGTTCTTGAGTTATCTAATCCACTTGTTACCCGACGAGAGTTTCCCCAATCTCTGCCATCTGGATTGCCATTACTTACAAGTGATTGAATCTCAGCAAGAAGTGCTCTTCTTCCCTCTAATGCAACAGTTACACATGTGCCGGGAACTGGATCGGTATGACGAGATGTAAATAAGCCAGTTGGATCAGGAAGTCCAACGATTCCTGAGTCATTTAAATCGAAACAGCCAACCTCATCAGAGGCACCAAATCTATTTTTAATTGCTCTAATTAACCTAAGGCGTGAGTGACGCTCTCCTTCAAAATTTAAAACTACATCAACTAAGTGTTCAAGCAAACGCGGGCCAGCAATAGAGCCATCCTTAGTTACATGGCCAACTAAAACTAAAGTGATTGATCGCTCTTTTGCAATTCTGATTAATGCTGCTGCAATTTCACGAACTTGAGTTACTCCACCAGGTGAACCATCCACAGTTGTGCTTGATATTGTTTGAATTGAATCTATTACAAGTAATTCAGGTTTTACTGAATCAATATGGGCAATTACTGCGCCAAGATCTGACTCTGCCGCAAGCCATAAATTTTTATCAATTGCATTAAGTCGCTCAGCTCTTAATCTCACTTGAGAAGCTGATTCCTCACCACTTATATATAAAGAAAGAATCCCTTGTTTTGCCGTCTCAGCTGCCACTGTTAAGAGCAGTGTTGATTTACCAACACCAGGCTCACCTGCTAAAAGAATTGCAGCTCCTGGGACTAAGCCACCACCTAAAACTCTATCTAACTCACTAACACCACTTGACCTTGCTTTGGCACTTGCTAAATCAACATCTCCAATTGGTTTTGCTGGGGTAGTAAATGATCCGGCAACTAAAGAAAGTTTCTTAGGGGCTGCGATCTCTTCAACAGTTCCCCATGCTTGGCACTCACCACATCTGCCAACCCATTTTGTGGCGCTCCAACCGCATTCAACGCAACGGAATGGATCTTTTGCTGGTGCTTTTGCCATGGCGTTAATCTAATGGCAAGGACTGACTATCTTTGGTTTTGCGCAGCTTTTGTTGCTGGATGGATTACAAAGAGTGGTAATTCACGCCGTTTTTGTGCTTTTCTGGTGGCAACGATTGCATCCATACGAGCATCAGCAAGTTTTACTAACTCTTTATAACCAGCCTCACCCATCATGGCAATTAACTCTGTTTTATTTGATTGATAAACCGGAATCTTTCCAGTGTGAGCTTCTGAGTTACTTGTGCAATACCAATCAAAATCTTCGCCACCTTCACCCCAAGCTAATCTTTCATACTCACCAATTACAACCACAGTGATCTCTTTATCCCCAGTCTCACGGGTTTCCCAAGATCTACGTAGTGGAAGTTGCCAACAAATATCTGGCTTAGTATCAACAAAGTGCACGCCCTCTTTAACTGCTAAATGATGTAGTACGCAACCAAAAGAGCCGGTATAGCCAGGTGCTTCATAACCAACTCGATTAAGGAAAATACAAGAATCCTTAACTTTTTTAGTCTTACGATCTTTATCTAAACCAATTTCACTTATTGTAAGTTTTCCACCAGATTTTTTAGGGCGGGCTTGATCATAAAACTGCCAATCAGATCTTGTTAACTTCTTTGCTGCTTTTAATACTCGCGCTTCATCCTCTTTGCTGGTGTAGTAAGCACCATCTGAACAACAACCAGCATCTGGTTTATCGCCATCAATTCCACAACAACCATTGCCGTAAATGCATTGCCAGTAAGAGGTTAGCCAAGTCAGATCACACTTGAAGATTTCCTCAGAGTTATCTGGGTTTACAAACTCAACCCAGTCCCGTGCAAAGTTAGGGGCGACCTCATTCTTAGATAACTTAGATTTTGGTCTTTTTGTCGTTGCCATAGAGCGAAAGTTTAAGGGTTGAGTAGGGTTAATGACTAATTGGGTAGGCTTAAAGTATGAAAGCATCACTGACCAACAAATGTATTGGCTTTATTGGTGTTGGAGTTATGGGATCTTCATTAATAAAGAGTTTGCTCACATCTTCTATCAATTCTGAACAAATATGCATCAGCGACAAAAGTAGTGAAAAAGCTGCTGAGATTTCTAGTGCTTATCAAGTCAAGGTTAAGAGCATCACAGAAATTGGACAAGATTGCGATGTAATTTTTTTAGCAGTCAAGCCACAGGATCTTGATACCGTGTTAAGTGAGTTAAGCCAAAGTTTGAAAAAAGAAACACTTTTAATATCAATTGCCGCTGGAAAAACTACAAAATTTATTGAAAGCAAATTAGCAAATACAAATCCAGTTGTAAGAGTTATGCCTAATACCCCAGCACAAATTGGGAAGGGTGTTAGTGCGATCTCACCAGGTGCTAGCGCAACCAATGATCATTTATCTCTGGCTAAGGATTTGTTATCAGCAAGTGGCTTAGTAGTTGAAGTGGCTGAAGAAAACCAAGACGCAGTTACCGCCCTCAGTGGGTCAGGTCCGGCATACTTTTTTAATTTTATTGAAGCGATGATTAAAGCCGGAGTAAATCTTGGGCTAACTGAAGAGATTGCCACTCAGTTAGCGATCGGCACAATTACTGGCTCTGCTGCGATGTTGCAAGAAAGTGGCATTGATGCGGCCACGCTTAGAAAAAACGTGACTAGCCCAAATGGCACAACTGCTGCAGCCCTTAAAGTATTTTCAGATAGTAATTTAGAAAAAATTGTTGCCGATGCGATGGCTGCTGCTAAAAAGCGGGCTCAGGAGTTGGCTTGAAGAAAATTTTTCTAATTGTTTTGCTGATTTTTTCATTGCAGCCAATACCTGCAACAGCTGCAGTAATGAAAAGTACAAAATCTATTATTGAGTTGCCATATTTAAAGGCAGATGAGATAAGTGATATCTCATTAACCCCGGTAAGTATTGTTTTAACTGGCACAACTGAGTCAGCAAGCTCTACCTGGATAAGCGGATCACTTGGTGGGCTAAGCGATGGTTTTATTGCAAGCTATTCATCATTAGGGGCACCTTTATGGAACTTACGTCTAGGCTCGACTGCAAATGAAATAGCTACATCTACCGCAATTGATATTGATGGCAGTATCTGGGTAGCTGGTGCTGGCACTGCAATAATTACTCCAACACCTGCGACAACACAAGGAAAAGCATTAAATCCAGATAATGTGGTTTTAGATCCAGCTCTGCCAAGTAATACGCCCCTTAATCGAATTAAGTTATGGCAAATGAGTAGTACTGGCAACATATTAAATACATTTGAATTTGTGTCCGAAAACATTATTCATCCAAAAAAGATATTGATTTCAGGTGCTAATCTGATAATTGTTGGAGATAGTTATGAAAAGTCAGCGGTAACAGGATTTTATATTATCGCAACCAAGACCGGTGTTTTTTCACCGATTATTAAGTATGGTGTTAAATCCACTCAAATTAATTCTGCAATCAGCAATTCTGATGGAAGCATTGTCGCCGTTGGCTCAAGCGGTGATTTGTTGTTAAAGGTAAAACCACTTAGCAAAGTAGATGCGGTAACTTTTAAAATTTCATCAACTGGAGTATTACAACAAGTGGCACGGGCAACATTAAAGAGCACTACCCGAACATGGAGTGCAATTGATTCCGGATTACTTCAAGGCGGAAAGGTTTCATACTCAAATAAAACCGAAGCTGCCATAACAAAATTCTCAGCTCTTAA
>WLSX01000047.1 GCA_009705675.1 Actinomycetota bacterium
ATTTATCTCAGCGCTAGCGCGACTCATAATCTATAGCCTACCTTTGATTTATGAAGGTTGACGATCTGAAGTAATTGACCGATCGATTGCAATTATTAATACTAAAAGTGCTGCGCCAATAAACAAACCGCCTAATAGATCTGAGAACCAATGGGTATTTCGATATAACGAAGCAAGACAAACCCCTGAGGTAATTATCGAGACAAACCAGGTGAGTCTCATACCTTCAAATGGTTCTTTATGGGAGTAACGAAAAATTAAGTAAGCAAAGATTCCCCAGGTGAGAATGGCATTTGCAGCATGTCCACTTGGATAGGAAAGACCGCTATCGGTAAAAACTAAGTCAAAGCCAGAGTGTGGTTTTGTTCTGCCAAATAGTAATTTTGATAAACCAACTGTAAAGTTTAAAAGAACTAAAGATAGTAGCGAGAGATTAAAAGGACGCCAAGATTTAAATCTACGTCCAATCAAAATAGAGGTAAGCAGCAGAATTATTGCGGTAACACTTCGTAGTCCTAAATCATCAACTAACATAACTAAGGTTGGAGTTTTACCAGGTGTTACAAGTAAAAAACTCCGGTCATAAATCCACTCATCAACTCGCCTGATCCAAGTATTAGCTAAGACTTGTTGGGTGATAACTGCATAGATAACTAAAAATAAGGCAGTAAGTTTAAGTGCAGAGTTTTTCTGTTCTCTTCTTTTTTCTGGCATCTACTTACTCAACTGTGACAGATTTAGCCAAGTTTCTTGGCTGATCAACATCATTTCCCCGTGCGACTGCCATTTCATAAGCAATAACCTGAAGTGGCACAACAGATAAAACTGGTTGTAATAATTGATCTACTTGTGGAATCCGAATTAAATGATCTGCACCGGCAAATTCAAACTCACTAATTGCAATTACTACCGCACCTCTTGCTTTAACCTCTTGAATATTACTTGCCATCTTCTCAGCAAGTACTGAACCTTGACTTGGCATAATTGCAACCACTGGTGTGCCCTTATCAATTAATGCAATTGGACCATGCTTTAACTCACCACCGGCAAAACCTTCGGCATGCATATATGCCAGCTCCTTTAACTTTAATGCTCCTTCTAATGCAGTTGGATAGCCAACATGACGGCCTAAGAATAAAACTGATTCAGCCGTTTTAAACTTTCTAGTCAACTCTCTAAGTGGCTCAACCGTCTCTAACACCTGCTCAACTTTGGCAGGTAATTGAGTAAGTTGCTCAGTTATTTCAGAAATCTCTTTACTGTTTAATTGTTTAAGCTGTCTGGCGATCTCAAGACCAATTAAATACATGGCAATTAACTGGGTAGCAAATGCTTTAGTTGAGGCAACTGCGATCTCAGGGCCGGCGTGGGTATAGAGAACTGCATCTGATTCTCGCCCAATAGTTGATCCATTTGTGTTACAAACTGAAAGAATTGTTGCACCCTTTGATTTTGCATAACGAAGTGCCATCAAGGTATCCATTGTCTCACCTGATTGGGAGATAGGAATTACTAAGGTTTTTTTATTAAGTGATGGCTCTCGGTATCGATACTCCGAAGCTAACTCAACATCTACTGGAATCTGTCCCCATTTTTCAATCGCATACTTACCAACTAATCCTGCGTTATATGCAGTACCACAAGCAATAATTACAATCTTTTCAAATTTCTTAAACTTTATTTTCAGATCAAGTCCGGCTAATCTGCCAATTAATGTGTCAGAGATTGCCTTCGGTTGTTCATAAATTTCTTTAAGCATGAAGTGAGCAAATCCACCTCGTTCAGCAGCACTTGCATCCCAGGAGATTTCATACTCCTTTGCTTTGACTACTTGGCCATTTAAATCTGTTACTACTACTGAGGTTGGAGTTATTTCAACTACCTGATCTTGACCTAATTCAAGAGCAATCTTTGTATGGGCAATAAAAGCAGCAACATCTGATGCTAGGAAGTTTTCACCAGTTCCAACACCTACAACTAATGGCGAATTACGACGAGCACCAACAATATGTGATGGATTATCAGAGTGAATTGCAAGTAAGGTAAAGGAGCCTTTTAATTGTTTACAAACTTGGCGCATTGCTGCAGCCAGATCTCCATTATTTTCTTTTCTAGCATCACTTAATAAATGAACCACTGATTCGGTATCAGTCTCAGATTTAAATTTATGACCACGTTTTTCTAACTCTGCCCGAAGCTCTACATAATTTTCAATGATTCCATTATGGATTAGCGCTAACTTTCCTTCATTATCTAAATGAGGATGAGCATTGGTATCAGTTGGTCCACCATGGGTTGCCCATCTAGTGTGGCCAATTCCGCTAGTTGAGTTAGGAGTTTTTGCTAACGCATCCTCTAGATTTTTTAACTTACCAGCACGTTTTTCAACAAATAAAGGTTTACCAATTTCCGTAGGTAGTGCAATTCCAGCTGAGTCATAGCCGCGATATTCAAGCCGGCGCAAACCATCAATTACTGGGGTGAGTGCGGAGTTTTTACCGGTGTAGCCAACAATGCCGCACATTTAAACTCCCCTTATTGCTTAAGTTCTAATCTTACTAGTTGTACTAATGAATCTGCGATCTTTTGAGCCAATTCCAAATCATTTGCTTCTACCATCACCCGTACCAGTGATTCTGTCCCAGAGGCACGTAGTAATACTCTGCCCACACCTGCTAATTGCTTCTCTGATTCTAGGATTGCATCCTTAATTTTCACTGAGGATTCAAGCTTTTCTTTTGCAACATCTTTAACATTAATCAAAATTTGTGGATACTTTTTCATAGTTGAAGCAAGCTCAAATAAAGATTTCTTAGATTTTGCAACTACCTGCATAACTTGTAGCGCGGTAAGTAAGCCATCACCAGTATTTGAGAATTGGCGCATAATTACATGCCCTGATTGCTCACCCCCTAGGGTGTAATCATTTTCTAACATTTTTTCTAATACATAACGATCGCCAACAGCGGTTTTTTCAAATTTAACGCCGAGAGACTCCATAGATTTAATAAAACCTAAATTACTCATTACGGTTCCAACCACCGCCTTTTTATTTAACTTACCATCGGCTAAATAAGCGGTAGCTAAGATATTTAATATGTAATCACCATCGATTACTTCACCATTTTTTGCCACTAATAAGCATCTATCTGCATCACCATCATGGGCGATACCAATATCTGCGCCAGCTTTTTTAACCTCACTGATTAAATTATCTAGATGGGTTGAGCCACAATTTTCATTGATATTCCAGCCAGTTGGGGTAGCAGAGATGGCGGTGACTGTGGCACCAGCTCTTTCATAAAGACTTGGTGCAACAGTTGATGCGGCGCCATTTGCGCAATCAACAATAACCTTAAGCCCAGTTAATTTTGTATCGATAGTTGAAAGCAGGTGGGTTATATATCTTTCCTTTGCCGCCTCATCAAAGATAATTCGGCCAACATTTAAACCAGTTGGTCTATCCCAGGGCTCACCTAGTCTTGCTTCAATTTGTGCTTCAACCTGATCAGCTAATTTATCTCCACCTTTAGCAAAAAACTTAATTCCGTTATCAGGCATTGGATTATGAGATGCACTAATCATTACGCCAAGATCAGCGCCACTTTCTTTTACTAAAAATGCCACAGCTGGAGTTGGTAAAACACCAACGCGATAAACATCAACACCTGCGCTAGTAAGACCGGCAACAACAGCAGCCTCTAAAAAATCACCAGATGCACGGGAGTCTTGACCAACAATTGCTTTTGGGCGATGTCCGGCAAAGGCTCCGATCTCACCTAAAACATGAGCGGCGGCAATTGCTAAATCAACTGCAAGTTCAGCGGTTAGATCAACGTTAGCAACGCCTCGTACACCATCGGTGCCGAAGAGGGCCATATTAGATTTGAGCGAAGTTAAATTAACGCTTGCTGTATTGAGAACGCTTACGAGCCTTCTTTAGGCCGTACTTCTTGCGTTCAATTACACGTGCGTCCCGTGATAAGAAGCCAGCCTTCTTAAGTGTTGGTCGGTTTGCGTCACTATCAATTTCATTAAGTGCGCGTGCTACACCTAAACGAAGTGCACCAGCTTGGCCAGAGATACCGCCGCCATTAATACGAGCAAAAACATCATATGTTCCTTCAGCACCAACTGTGCGGAATGGATCAGAAACTGATTGTTGGTGAACCTTGTTTGGAAAATAAACTTCAAGTGGCTTGCCGTTAACAACCCAGCGACCAGTTCCTGGAACTAAGCGAACTCTTGCAACTGCCTCTTTACGACGGCCAACGCCACCACCAGGAGCGGTGATTGCTTTGCGATTAGTAGCTGCTGCTGGCGTGCTAGAACTGTATGAGGTTGGGGTTTCCTCGTCGCCTACTTCTAAAATCTCGTTAGTCATTGCTCTCCTATTACTTCTTTACAATCTGAGAAACTTGGTTGAAAACAAAAAGCTTTGGGTTTTGCGCTGCATGTGGATGCTCACTGCCTGCATA
>WLSX01000048.1 GCA_009705675.1 Actinomycetota bacterium
AAGCAAACGATAAGACTCTTGCACCATGTCAAAAAGATCTAAAGCTGGGCGAATAATTACTAATTCATAAGAACTATCTGCAAGCTTTCCTACAACTTCAATTAACTTACCAGTAATAATTCGATACCTTGTTGAAGCAATATCAGCTTCTTCGAATATATTGCGGGCAATTTTTGAATGCTCTCGCTCAGAATCAATTGTTGTTAAGACACCATCAGATGGCATTCCACTAAGTAACCATAAGCCGCCAACACCTGAACCAGTACCAATTTCAACAACTGTTTTAGCTTGAGTAATTTGTACTGCAAATTTTAGAAAATTACCAACTCCAGGTGTTGGATCAGAAGCTCCGACCTCTTCGCCATTTGCTCTTGCTTGTTGCATGAAGTAATCCTCATGTGCGAAGTTCTCTGAAAATGCATTCATATCTCCCCGTGGAGAAATTGCTTCGCTCAAAATGAACCTAACCATTCAATTAGCAGGCGAACACCGAATCCAGTCCCACCTTTAATATTCTCACCTGCATCGGTTTCAGATCTGCCAGTACCTGCAATATCTAGATGCACCCAATTACGATCTCCTACAAATTTCTCTAAAAATAATGCTGCGGTTACTGAGCCTGCTGAAAATCCAAATTTATCGGCGAGATGATTAAAATCGGCAATATCACTTTCAAGTGCTATCGAATACTCATCAATCAATGGCATATGCCAAACCTTTTCCCCAACTTGGCTACCAACTTCATAAAGTTTTTTAGCAATACTTTTTTGTCGAGTGTACATCGCAGCATATTGCCGGCCCAGACCTAGGGTAGCTGCCCCAGTTAGTGTTGCTACATCAACAAGATAATCTGGATCTAATTCTAAATCCGCATATGCAAGACCATCAGCGAGAACTAATCTTCCCTCAGCATCAGTATTGAGAACTTCAACTGTTGTGCCACCAAAATGTTTAATAACATCAGATGGCCGCTGTGATGTTCCAGATAATGCATTTTCAGCAGCCATTAATAAGGCAGTAACTTTAACTTTTGGCTTTAACTTTGCCATAGCAACTGTTGCACATAAAACAGCAGCCGCTCCTGCCATATCACTCTTCATTGCAACCATAGTGTCGTATGGTCGTTTTAGTGAGATTCCGCCAGTATCAAAAGTTATTCCTTTGCCAACTAAAACTACATGTGGCCAACTACTAGATCCCTTTGGAGCATAACTAACCTCTATTAATCTTGGACCAGGGTTGGGAGAAGAGTTTCCAACTGCACTCAACCCACCAAACTCTTTTAATGCTCGACCGGACTTAATATTTATTGAAAGAGATGAATTTTTTGCTGCTGACACCATCGCAGTTGCTTGCTTTGCTAACCACTCTGGATTTTTAATATTTGATGGAGTATGAATCAGATTTCTAGCTTGCCATACAGCAGATGCTAATAAATCAGCGTGGAAAACTTCATCTTTGAAATCACCGTAAATTACAAAGTTTGGTTTTTTATCTTTTTGCTCACTCTTTAAAGTGAATTGGTAGTTTGAAAGAACTAGTGCAACACCTTGAGTAATTACCTTGGTCTTCTCCGTTACTAATGCCGATATCAGAACTGTATTAGTTGCTTTTACTTTTCTGCCAAGTGCAGCAGATGCTTTACGAAGGTCATCCTCGCTTTGATCACCAATTCCAACTAAATAAATTCTGGTTAAAGTACCTGCAGAAATTGGTACTTCAATTATTTCACCAGCCTTGGCTGTAAAATCTGGCCAATTTTTTAGTTCTATATTTAAATCTAATTTAGTAAAGTTTTGTATTGCGGTAAGAAATCTGCTCTTTGTTAATTCAATTTTCTCGCCAGGTAATACTGGAATAGCTGCAGCAGTGAATTCCGTAAAATCTAATTCATCTTCGGAAAGATGGGTAAGTTTGGGATACAGATCGAGGATTTTATGAGCCATAACCCTGATTTAAATTAAGTCAGTCGATTACTTTTTAACTAATGCAACTGCTGCTTGTAAAACATTTCCTAGGTTAGTCGCCTCTTCAACATTTAATTCAACAACTAATCTTCCGCCACCTTCTAGTGGGATTCGCATAACCATAGAGCGAGCCTCCTTGGTGACCTCCATTGGGCCATCACCAGTTCTTGGTTTCATCGCTGCCATTTAACTCTCCCCTGCCAAAGTTCAATCATTGCCTTGCTAGAGGTGTAATTATCCCTCATATGCCTGCGGGTGGGAAATCCATATAAATACCCTTATGAAATCAACGCTATTAGGCGCGATCTGCCTGTTGTAATAACAGATACGACTGCTC
Organism: Actinomycetota bacterium; assembly: GCA_009705675.1. The sequence continues at coordinate 2,305 of WLSX01000048.1, forward strand.
GTTCTGGCACACCAAGTTTTTCTGCAATCTCTGATGTACTGATCATATTTACTAAATGCAAAGTCAAAATTAATCGTTCTTCTTCCGGCAGGGTGTTGATTAACTCAGCAATAGTCTTGCCGCCACCATCGGATGCCATGAGTAAAGATTACTCGGCAAGGTCAATACTTTCGAACCTATGCGGATAGTTGCCGAGCAAATCGACGTAATGAGAGCCAAACTCCGAGTAACAAGAGCGGTTTTAAAAAGATTAAAACAAAAGCTGGTGCAATTAAATCCTCCTGCCAATAAAAAATACTTCCACCACGGGTTTTCTTCAATTCGAATTTTCCAGTTCCACGAATGACTCTCCCAATATGGACGACTTCACAAAGTAATGGCGGTTGCCACTTTGTAATCTCCATTGTGTCCAGCACTCCTAACCGAAGTTTTGGATATAAAGATGGAAATAAACCGGTGAATGCAAAAATTAATACACCTTTACCATTTTTTACAGTTCGGTCTTGGTCAACCTCAGACCAAACTTTAGTTTGAAGCATCCAATTACTTTGCTCATGCCAGTGCACCAGAGATTTCCAAACAATCTCTACTGGTTTATTAATCTTTACAGTAAGTGATAAGTGTGAGAGTTTATTCATTTTTTCCTTATCGCATCAAGAGTTGATGGCACATCCTTGCACCAACTTACTAACTCTGCTTGCCCAGTTTTCATAAAATTTTGAGTAGCTAAATGATCAAGAGCTAATCGAAGTGGATCATAAACTCCAGTGGGATCACAAATGGCAATTGGCTTACTGTGGAATTTAAGATATCGGCCAACCCAAATTTCAAAGAACTCTTCTAATGTTCCAATTCCGCCCGGAAGAGCGATAAACGCATCAGATAAATCTTCTATCTTTGCTTTTCTAGTCCGCATATTTGTAACTACATGCATATGTGATGCTTCTTTGTCTTCAAACTCAAGTTTTACAAGTGGCTCTGGAATTACTCCGATTGTTGTTGCACCGACTGATCTTGCACCTCGTGCAACCTCTCCCATCATTGAAGCTTTCCCGCCGCCCCAAACTAGATCCCAACCTTGTTCTCCGATTGCTTTGCCGATATCAAATGCCAATTCGAGTGAACTTTTTGGAATATCTGGAGCAGATGAGCAGAAAACGGATACGCGCATGAAATTAGTCTATTGCCTAGCGCGCGTTTTGATACCTTTAGGTTATGAGTAACAGTCAAATGACCGCATACGGCTTTGGTGTTGCCACCCAGACTCTCTCTGGACAAACTCTTGATTGTAAATTCTATTCTCTAGGTTTAGGAAGTGCGTCAACTAATAATCTAAGTGAAGAATATAAATTTCAACTTGGAGAAGATGCAATTCGAAAAGTAAAAAAAGTCGCGATTGAATTAAGTATAGATTTATCTCAAAAGCCAAAAGATGCTGCAGATGTTTACTTGAGATTGCATTTGCTTTCTCATAGATTAGTTAAACCACACGGGCTTAATTTAGATGGATTATTTGCTTTACTTATAAATGTAGTTTGGACCTCAGCTGGTGCATGTGAGGTTGAAGGATTTGAAAAAGTCCGAAATCAATTGCAAAACAAGTATGGAAATTTAACTGTCTATTCAGTTGATAAATTTCCTAGAATGATCGATTATGTAATTCCTGAAGGTGTTCGTATTGCAGATGGTGATCGAGTTCGCTTAGGTGCTTACCTTTCATCTGGAACTACCGTTATGCATGAAGGTTTCGTAAATTTCAATGCAGGCACATTAGGTAAGTCCATGGTTGAGGGTCGAATCAGCGCCGGTGTAGTAGTTGGTGATGGCAGTGATATTGGTGGTGGTGCTTCAATTATGGGTACTTTGAGTGGCGGTGGTAAAGAGGTAATTTCAATTGGTCAGCGCACACTGCTTGGGGCTAACTCCGGTATTGGAATTAGCTTAGGAGATGATTGCGTAGTTGAAGCTGGTGTTTATATAACTGCTGGCTCAAAGGTAACCCTGCCAGATAATAAAGTAGTCAAAGCTAAAGAATTAAGCGGTGGTAATAATTTATTATTCCGTCGCAACTCTGAAAGTGGAGCGTTAGAAGCACTTGCTAAAACTGGTACTTGGAGTGGCTTGAACTCAGTTCTTCACAAAAATTAATTCTTAAATAATTTTTTTGGTGAGG
>WLSX01000049.1 GCA_009705675.1 Actinomycetota bacterium
GCAATATTTTCTAAAACTTCATCTTCTGCAGATTTACCTTGGTCACTGGTATGTGAAGAAGCATCTTCAATCTGCCAGTCTTCAATTTCACCAGCTGATATTTGTGGCCTGCGTTGATCTTTCCGATAATTATTTATAAATGTTGTTGTAAGAATTCGATATAGCCATGCTTTTAAATTTGTACCAGGCTCAAATTGGTGAAAACTTGTGAACGCTTTTGCATATGTATCCTGCACTAAATCTTGAGCATCATGAGAATTTTTGGTATATCTAAGTGCAGCTCCATAAAGTTGGGAGGTAAAAACAAGTGCATCTTTTTCGAACCTAGCTTTTCGCTGCGCTAAGGTTTCTTTTTCGCGGTCAATAACTGCCGGCAATAAATCTTCAGTACCCATCTGGGCTAAGGCTACCTCGAAAGGAGTTTTAGATATGGGACTATATTTTTTTTGACCAACACTTTGACGCAAAGCATTCATAGATCCGATAACCAAGTTTTCGGCTCATTTATTCCCATTTATAGGATCATCCGGCTTGCTAAAAGCCTGATTAGATGCAAGTGGTGGCAGGTAGACTTGAGCATATGGCTAATTGGAGCGCACCATTTCGCAGTGGATTAAGTGCTGCATCTGTGCCAATTAATGCCAAAGTAAGTGTGCCGGGGTCAAAGTCAGCAACCAATAGAGCATTAATTTTGGCTGCAATCTCTAAGACACCTTCGATATTGCGCAAACCCCTTTTCTCTCGTGACACCGATTTAATGGTTAAGGGGTTAAAAAGTTTAGGTTGCAAAATTGAGGAGATAAAAACAAGTACAGGCTTTGATTATCAAGTAACACCACACCAACTGATCGGTCCAACTCAGATTGATGTTGGAAACGCTGGAACAGTGATGCGCTTTTTGCCACCAATTGCTGCATTGGCAACTGGATTGATCTACTTTGATGGTGACGCAAGATCACATGAGCGACCACTTGAACCGGTTATAAAGGCACTTGAACAACTTGGCGTTTCAATTGAACATGGAAATAAATATCGTCTGCCACTAACTTTAAATGGATCCGGCCGGATTAAAGGCGGCCAAGTAGAGATTGACGCAAGCGCGTCAAGCCAATTTGTATCAGCGCTGTTGTTACTAGGGCCGGCAACAGATAATGGAATTACTGTCAAACATATAGGTAAATCACTTCCATCTCTGCCACATATAGAGATGACTATTCAAATGCTTAGGCAATTCGGTGCTTTAGTTGAGGTTGATAAAAATATTTGGAGTGTTAAACCTGGAACTCTTACTGGCCAGGATTTAACTATTGAACCAGATCTTTCAAATGCTGCGCCATTTATGGCAGCTGCAATGGTATGTGGTGGAAGTATTGAAATTCTAGATTGGCCTAAATCAACTACTCAGCCTGGCGATCAATTACGAAATATTTTTGCATCTATGGGAGCAAAGATTGAACAAACCACTGCAGGCTTAAAAATATCTGGGGCCAATACAATAAATGGAATTGATATTGACCTACATGATGTTGGTGAGTTAACCCCATCTATTGCTGCAGTAGCTGCTTTGGCATCTTCACAATCAACCTTGCGAGGAATTGCACATTTGCGATTACATGAGACAGATCGACTAGCAGCACTTGCTAATGAAATTAATAATTTGGGTGGTGATGTTACCGAGGGACCTGGTGAGCTGCTAATTAAGCCAGCAAAACTAGTTGCATCGCAGATTTTTAAAAGTTATGAAGATCATAGAATGGCAACTGCTGGTGCGATTATTGGACTTGCAGTCAAGGATTTGATTGTTGAAAACATAGAAACAACTAAGAAAACATTGCCTGATTTTCCAGGTATGTGGCAGGAAATGCTTAATGGCAAGTAAAAAAGGTAACTGGGATGAAGATGATGTGCGAATCAACAAATCTCGACAGTTTGGATCAAGCAATAAAGCACGGCCTCGCACAAAGGATAGACCAGATTATTCAAAAGCACAGGTTGCAACAATCACTGAGGTTGACCGCGGTCGAGTTAAATGTTTAATTGAAGGTGATAATGGCAAATTAGTTGTTACTGCTATGAAAGCACGTGAACTTGGCAAAAAGTCAGTTGTGGTCGGGGATTTAGTTTCAATTGTTGGTGATATTTCTGGTTCAGATGGTTCTCTTGCCCGAGTTGTTGCAGTTCTGCCTCGTAAAAACTCTCTTACTAGAACTATTGATGATCATGAAAATGATGAACGAGTAATTGTCGCTAATGTTGATCAGATTGCAATTGTTATTTCAACTACAAATCCAGAGCCTCGAGAAGGTTTTGTAGACAGAGCTTTAGTTGTTGCGTTTGACCAAGGCATTACACCAATCATTATTATGACAAAACAAGACTTATCTAGTGGTGATGAGTTTTTAAAAACTTATAAGGATTTGGATATTTCAATCTACAAGGTTGATCGAAACTCTGATCTAACCAATCTTAAAGAAATATTAAGTAATAAAATTACTGTTCTGCTTGGTCACTCCGGAGTTGGTAAATCAACATTAGTAAATAACCTACTTGGCAGCAGTGCAGACGCTGGATTGACATCTGACACTCCTAATACTTATCGCGCGACTGGCGATGTTAATGAAGTTACTGGTAGAGGTCGCCACACGTCTTCGAGTGCTATAGCACTTCCCTTGTCGCCAACTTTTAGTGGTGATGAATTTGGTTGGATAATAGACACACCAGGAGTTAGATCTTTTGGTATAGCTCATATTCAACCCTCTCGAGTTATTTCTGCCTTTGCTGAATTTAATGAGGCAATCTCACATTGCCCTAAGAATTGCTCACACAATGAAAATGAGTGTGCGTTAAATAATTGGCCAGGGCTAACAAACCAAAATCTTGCAAGGCTGGCAAGCCTTCGTCGAGTGCTATCAGTTGAGTAAAAAGTAAGAGTAATCTGAAGACCATGGGCACTAATATTGAAGTCAACCAAATAAAAACTAGGCAGGTTGATTTAAGTGTTATTGGTATGACCTGCTCATCATGTGTTAGCACAATAGAGCGCTCTTTAAATAAAATACCTGGAGTAAGAGCAGCAGTTAATCTTGCAATGGAGTCAGCGCATGTAATTGCTCCATTAAACATCTCTGAGAAAGAATTAATTTCCGCAGTAACTTCAGCCGGATATCAAGCAACTGCTTTCAAAGGTGAGCGTGAGTCATTTGAGAAATCAAATCGATTGGGAATTAGGTTATTAATAACGTTTTTATTAACGGTGCCAGTAATTTTGATATCCATGTTTGACAGTTGGCACGAACAGATTGATGCCCGCCTATTATCAGTGGTTAGTAATATTAATATTCTATTGGCAAATAACGGCCAAAAAATTGTTATTTCTTACCCAAATGCTCCGATTACTACTTGGCTTTTAATTTCGCTGTCGATCCCCGTAGTTTTCGTTTTAGCTTGGCCAATTCATAGAGCTGCTATTAAAAATTTGACGCATCCAACTATGGATACGTTAGTTTCTTTAGGTTCACTTGTTTCACTTAGTTGGAGCATTTACTCTGCATCAACATATATTGCTAAAGATAATATGATGCCAACAATTTATGCTGAAGTTTCATCAGCGGTAATTTTCTTTGTCATGCTTGGCCGATATTTAGAACATAGAGCAAAACACAAGGCCGGTTCAGCACTGGCTGAGTTATTTAAATTATCTGCTGGCACAGTTGAGGTAAAGCGTGGAAATTCCACATCAGTAATTTCTATTGATGACCTCGTAGTTGGTGATCTATTTGTTATAAAGCCTGGAGACTCAATACCAACAGATGGCCAAGTAGTATCTGGATTTAGCACAATTAATAATTCATTTTTAACCGGTGAAGCAACACCTGTTGAGGTAGCCATAAATGATTTGGTATTTGCCGGATCAATTAATAACAACGGTAATTTAATTGTTAAAGCCAATCGAATTGGATCAGACACTGAACTAGCTCGAATAACCCGAATGGTGCTTGCCGCGCAATCTGAAAAAGCACCTGCTCAACAATTAGCTGACCGAGTAAGCAGAGTTTTTGTACCAATTGTTTTATTGCTTTCTATCTCTACTTTTCTCGCTTGGTACTTAACTGGAACTCCTATCGCACAATCAATTGCTACCGCAGTTGCAGTATTAGTTATTGCATGCCCGTGTGCTCTTGGGTTGGCAACTCCTATCGCACTTCTAGTTGCATCTGGTAAAGCGGCAAAAAACGGCATAATTATTAGATCACCTAAATCAATTGAAAAAGCAGTTGGCATTACTGATGTTGTGTTTGATAAAACCGGCACCTTAACTACTGGCCATATGCTTCTGCAGGAGATGGTTTTGATTGATAACCCACTTACAACAGAAAGTACGGCTATCTCTACCTCTGAGCTAATGAGTTACGCATTAAGCATTGAATCTCTTGATTCACACCCAATTGCATTAGCAA
>WLSX01000005.1 GCA_009705675.1 Actinomycetota bacterium
CTCTTCAGTTCGCTCAATAATTCTTGCCATAATTTTCACCGCTTCAATTGGAAAATCTCCAACACTAGTTTCCCCAGAAAGCATTAACGCATCCGCACCGTCTAGTACAGCGTTTGCACAATCAGTTGCCTCGGCTCTAGTTGGCTGGGAGTTACTAATCATTGAATCAAGCATTTGGGTTGCAACTATCACTGGTTTAGCAGATTCTCTCGCCATTGTTATACAACGTTTTTGCACCATTGGTACATCTTCAATTGGTAGTTCAACTCCTAAATCACCTCGTGCAACCATGATGCCATCGAACGCATCAACTATCTCTTGTAAATTTTCTACAGCTTGAGGCTTCTCTATTTTGGCAATCACTGGGATTCGCCTGCCCTCTTCGTCCATAATCTTATGAACATCTTTTATATCTGCAGCACTTCTTACAAAAGATAATGCAATGAAATCAGCACCTGCTTTAAGTCCCCACCGTAAATCAGCAATATCTTTTTCTGACATTGCTGGAACTGAAACGGCAACCCCAGGCAGGTTTAAACCTTTATTGTTACTAACCATTCCTGGTTGAATTACCTTAGTAACTACATCATTTTTCTTTACCTCAACCACTTCAACAGTCACCTTGCCATCATCTATCATTATTTTGTCACCTGGACGGCAATCACCAGGCAAGCCTTTGTAGGTTGTTCCTACTCTTTCTTTACTTCCAGCAACCTCATCTGTAGTGATGGTAAAGATATCGCCGCGAGATAATTCATGAGGTCCATCAGCAAATCTTCCTAATCGAATTTTTGGACCTTGTAAGTCAACCAAAATTGCCACGGCTTTATTTGCCTTCTTCGCAACGGCTCTTACAGAATCAAGTCTTAATTGATGTTCTTCATAGCCACCATGTGAAAGATTCAGGCGCGCCATATTCATTCCAGCATTTATAAGTTCTGTAATTTTCTCAACTGATTCAACAGCTGGACCCATTGTGCATACTATTTTTGCGCGGCGCATAAGTCGACCCTAAACCATCAGCGGTCGGGCAGTCGGCTCTATCGGGAATGGAAGTTGAGTGTGTCCAGATAAATAGGTATCAACAGCGGAAGCGGCGCTTCTTCCTTCTGCAATTGCCCAAACAATTAGTGACTGGCCTCTGCCTGCATCACCGCAGACATACACACCCTCTGATGCGGTTGCATAATTTTCATCACGCACAATGTTTCCACGTTCATCTAATTCAACCTCAAGTTGAGTTAGTAGGTCACTTTTTTCTGGACCAGTAAAGCCCATAGCCAAAAATACAAGATCTGCTGGAATTATCTTTTCACTACCAGCAATAGGTTCAAATTTTCCATTTATGAATTTGGTTTCGACTAACTTCAATCCAGTTAGTGTTCCATTTTTATCTTTAACAAACTCCTGAGTTGAAACCGAATACATTCTTTCACCAGACTCTTCGTGTGCACTGCTAACCCGATAAATCATGGGATAAGTTGGCCATGGTTGATTGCTTGGCCGCTCCTCGGTTGGTCTTGGCATAATTTCTAATTGCGTAACGGATTTAGCACCTTGCCTAATTGCAGTACCTAGACAATCAGCTCCTGTGTCACCGCCACCCAAAATTACAACATCTTTTCCAGCAGCATTAATTGCCGGATCTGAAGGTAACTCACCTAATGCTTGTTTATTTCCCCAAGGTAAATACTCCATAGCTTGGTAAACACCTATTGCATCTCGACCAGGAATTGGTAAATCTCGCCAATTAGTCGCACCAATTGCAATAACTATTGCATCATATTTATTTCGCAATGCCGACCCAGTTATATCTTTGCCAATATCTACGCCAGTTCTAAATCTTGTTCCCTCTTGTTCCATCTGATAAAGCCTGCGATCAACAATTGATTTTTCCATTTTAAACTCAGGGATTCCATAACGGAGTAAGCCACCAATTTTGTCGGCACGCTCGTAAACAGCAACTGTGTGGCCTGCCCTGGTTAATTGTTGGGCGGCGGCAAGGCCCGCTGGGCCAGATCCAATTACAGCAACAGTTTTACCTGACAGACGGTCAGGAATTAATGGCACTACTCGTTTTTCTAAAAATGCCTCTTCAATAGTTCTTAGTTCAACTTGCTTGATCGTAACCGCGTCAGAGTTAATCGCTACAACACATGCTGTTTCGCATGGCGCTGGACATAATCTGCCAGTGAACTCTGGAAAATTATTTGTAGCATGTAGACGATCAATTGCTTCAGCTTTTTCGCCCCGCCAAATTAAATCATTCCACTCAGGTATTAAGTTTCCGAGTGGACAACCTTGATGACAAAATGGAATTCCGCAATCCATGCAGCGACCAGCCTGCTTTTGTAATTGACCAAACTCCTGCTCTTGATAAACCTCTTTCCAGTCCTTAATTCGAACATCAACTGGACGTCGTTTAGGTAACTCTCTTGGAGTATTTAAGAATCCTTTTGGATCAGCCATTAATTGCCGCCATAACCGCGCTCTCTACCGGCAAACCTTCACGCTCTGCTTTTGCCATTACTTCTAAAACTCTCGCATAATCTCTTGGCATTACCAAAGAAATACGACTCTTATTATTGGTCCATTCACTAACAATTTCACTTGCAATTTTTGAACCGGTTTCAGCATAAAATTTTGATATAAGCCCCTTAACAATCTCCTCTTGATCTATTGGTAGAGATAAAACATCGACCATTTCAGTATTAACCAAACGTTGATCTAGATCTAACACAAATGCCCTTCCACCCGACATACCGGCAGCAAAGTTTCTACCAATCGAACCAAGCACAATCACAGTTCCACCAGTCATATATTCGCAACCATGGTCTCCAACACCTTCAACTATCGCAGTCGCACCAGAGTTTCTAACGCAGAATCGTTCACCGACAACACCAGCAATCATTATCTCTCCAGAGGTAGAGCCATAGCCAATTACATTTCCAGCGATTACATTCTTATTTGAATCAAATTTAGCTCTCTCATCCGGCCTAATAATTACGCGTCCACCTGATAATCCTTTGGCAACATAGTCATTGCTATCACCATAAAGTCTTAGGGTTAGCCCAGAAGGAATAAAAGCACCAAATGATTGGCCGGCTGAACCATGGAAAGTTATATCTATTGTGTCTGCTGGTAATCCGGCTCCCCCATATTTACGAGTTATCTCTGCCCCGAGCATTGTGCCAACTGTTCGATTAACATTTCGTACTTTCATTTCAAGTCTGACTGGTGATGCCTTACTCAACGCTTCGGCGGATAACTTTATTAACTCATTATCAAGTGCGTTACCTAACCCATGATCTTGCGTTGTACTATTTTTTCTAGAACCCTTGCTATTTGGCTCAATTAATAATGGAGAAAGATCTAAACCACTTGCCTTCCAATGGGCAACTGCTGATTTTGTATCTAGCAACTCAACTTGGCCAATTGCCTCTTCTAGGCTTTTAAAGCCAAGTCTTGCTAACAACTCTCGAACCTCTTGCGCAATATATTCAAAAAATGTTTCAACAAACTCCGGTTTGCCATTGAATTTCTTCCGTAGCTCTGGGTTTTGAGTGGCAACACCAACTGGGCATGTGTCTAGATGACAAACGCGCATCATCACGCAGCCTGATACAACTAACGGTGCAGTCGCAAAGCCAAACTCTTCTGCTCCTAGCAGAGCTGCAATCAATACATCTCTGCCGGTTTTCATCTGGCCATCAACTTGGACAACAATTCGATCGCGTAGACCATTAAGCATCAAAGTTTGTTGAGTTTCAGCTAGTCCTAACTCCCATGGAGCACCAGCATGTTTTAATGATGTAAGTGGAGAAGCACCTGTGCCACCATCATGGCCAGAAATTAAAACTACATCAGCATGAGCTTTGCTTACACCTGCAGCAACTGTTCCAACACCTACCTCTGCAACTAATTTCACATGCACACGCGCATTTTTATTTGCATTCTTAAGATCATGAATTAACTGAGCAAGATCTTCAATAGAGTAAATATCATGATGTGGCGGAGGTGAAATTAAGCCAACACCCGGAGTTGAATATCTAACCTTTGCAATCCATGGATAAACCTTGTTGCCAGGTAACTGACCACCTTCACCTGGTTTTGCACCTTGTGCCATCTTGATCTGAATATCATCTGCATTTACCAAGTACTCACTTGTTACGCCAAACCTGCCACTTGCCACCTGTTTAATTGCGGAACGACGTGAATCTCCATTGCTATCTGGGATATTGCGAGCTGGATCCTCTCCACCCTCACCTGTATTTGATTTACCACCAATTCGGTTCATTGCAATCGCTAAGGTTTCATGGGCTTCTTGAGATATCGATCCATAAGACATAGCACCAGTTGCAAACCGTTTTAAGATTTCAGAAATAGGTTCTACTTCATCAATTGAGATTGGTTTTCTAACTCCTTCTTTGAAATCAAATAAACCACGCAAGGTCATTAATCTGCGTGATTGATCATCAACCCGTGCGGTGTACCGTTTGAAAATATCAAACCTTTTTGCCCGGGTTGCATGCTGCAACGTGAAAACAGTTTCGGGATCAAATAAATGTGGTTCACCTTCACGGCGCCACTGATACTCACCACCAATTTGAAGACGCTTAGCACCTGGGATCTCTCCTCCTGGTGGATAAGCAATATGGTGTCTTTTTATTGTTTCCTGAGAAATTGTTTCAATATTTACGCCACCTAATCTTGAAGTTACCCCTACAAAATACTCATCAACAATCTCTTTTGATAAACCAATGGCTTCAAATATTTGAGCTCCGGTATAGGAGGCGATAGTTGAGACGCCCATCTTGGACATAACTTTTAATACACCTTTACCAAGAGATTTAATTAGATTTCTTACTGCCTTCTCTGGAGTAATTCCAGTGATAACTCCTTGACGAACTAAATCCTCCGCACTTTCCATAGCTAAATATGGATTTACGGCGGCGGCTCCAAAACCAATTAATAATGCAACATGATGAACTTCTCTGACCTCGCCACTTTCAACAACTAATCCCACTTTTGTTCGGGTTTTTTCCCTAATTAAATGGTGGTGAACAGCAGATGTTAAAAGTAATGAAGGTATCGGTGCATTTTCAGCATCACCATCTCGATCTGATAAAACAATAATTCTTGCACCCTCTTCGATTGCTTTTGAAACTTCTTTTCGTATGGCCTCAATTCTTGCAACCAGCGATTTTCCGCCACCGGCAATTGGGAAAAGGCCGCGAACGACGTGGCAAGCAAAACCGGGTTGATCACCATCAGCGTTAACATGAATTATTTTTGCTAGCTCATCATTATCAATTACTGGAAACTGCAGGGAAATTTGGCGACATGAAGATGGGCCAGGATCTAATAAATTATGCTCTGGTCCGATTGACCCCCCAAGTGAAGTCACTAACTCCTCTCGAATTGCATCTAGTGGTGGATTTGTTACTTGAGCAAATAACTGCGCAAAGTAATCAAATAACAATCTAGATTTGTCAGATAAAGCAGCAATTGGAGTATCAGTTCCCATAGATCCCAAAGGCTCTGCGCCATTTTTTGCCATTGGTGTGATAATTATTCGAATCTCTTCTTCGGTATATCCAAATGCTCGTTGCCTACGCACAACGGAAGAGTGAGGATAGACAATATGTTCTCTAGCAGGCAGGTCACTCAACCTAACCAAACCACCATGAAGCCAATCAGCATAAGGTGCTGCAGTTGCAAGTGACTGCTTGATCTCATCATCTTCAATAATTCGACCAGCCTCAATATCTACCAAAAACATCTTGCCAGGTTGAAGTCGTCCTTTTCGAATAATTTTCTCTGGAGCAAAATCTAATACTCCAACCTCACTTGCTAGTACTACTAACCCATCATCAGTAACCCAGAATCGTGATGGACGTAATCCATTTCGATCCAATACAGCGCCAACTTGCTTTCCATCAGTAAATGTTACGCAAGCAGGACCATCCCAAGGTTCCATTAATGCAGAGTGGAATGCGTAAAAATCTTTACGCTCCTGTGACATCGTTGCATGATTTTCCCAAGCCTCAGGGATCATCATTAATATTGAATGCGGAAGTGATCGTCCACCTAAATACAAAAGTTCTAATACCTCATCAAATGAAGCAGAATCGCTACCAGAATTATTAACAATTGGAAATAAACGTTTTAAATCTCCAGGGATTAAGTCACTTTGAAGCAACGTTTCACGCGCCCGCATCCAATTACGATTTCCTTTAACAGTATTAATTTCTCCATTATGCGCAATGTATCGATATGGATGAGCTAGTGGCCAGGACGGAAATGTATTTGTTGAAAATCTTGAATGCACAAGAGCTAATGATGACTCTACTAGAGGGTTAGAAAGATCTGGGAAAAACTCTTCAAGTTGACCGGTAGTCAACATGCCTTTATAGACAATTGTCCGAGAAGAAAGTGAAGGAATATAAATTGGCATTGTATGCTCAATTCTCTTGCGAAGACAAAATGCCAACCTCTCTAGAATTAAATCAGATTCTTTCTCTTTGCCTGCAATAAATATCTGCTTAAAATCAGGCATAACTGACAATGCTGTTTTTCCTAAAGATTTAGAATTTATTGGCAAATCTCGCCAACCTAGCACCTCTAAACCTTCTTCTTTTGCAACCTGATCAATAGTATTTTTGTAATCCAGATCGTTAGAGTTAACAAAAAATATGCCAGTTGCATACTTACCTTGTACTGGCAGTTCAAACTCAACAGCTGAGCGATAAAATTTATCTGGAATTTGAATTAATATCCCTGCCCCATCACCACTATCTGGCTCAGCACCGGATGCACCTCGGTGCTCTAAATTTCTTAATGCAGTAAGCGCTTTGGAAACAATTTCATGAGTGGGTAATTTATTTAGAGTAGCGACCATGGCAACACCGCATGCATCATGCTCATTGGCAGGGTCATATAACCCAACTGCATTTGGGGTAGTAGAAAAAAGCTTTCTATTTTCCAACTTGAAAGGCCGCTCCCGTTAAAGGGTCGGGACGACAATGGCCCAACTTCAACTTATGATCTAGCGAAATTGTATCAGGGGAATTAAATTCCGGTCAGCCCTACCAACCAACCAATTCCGGCGGTAATTGCCACGCCAAGGGCTCCACCTATGAAGATTCGAATAATTGTTTTGAGAATTGGTGAAGCAGCAATCTTTGCGCTTATAAAACCTGCCCCCAATAATCCAAGCGCTGTGAATGCAAGAATCAATGTAACTTGATTTGTTGATGAAACTAAGGCCCCAATCAAAGGAACAACGCCTCCGGTAGTAAATGCTATTGCAGATGCAACAGCTGCTTGAACTGGCCTGGCTCTTGTATGGTCGAAATGACCTAGCTCATCCCTTAAATGTGCTTCTAATGCATTTTGATTATGCATCGCAGTTACAACCTCTTTTGCTAAATTTTCACTTAATCCGCGTTTCATATAAATATGAACTAGCTCTGCAAACTCACCTTCCGGATCAGTTGCAAGTTGATTAATTTCAATCTCTCTATCAGCTGCTTCAATATCATTTTGTGATTTAACGGAAACATACTCACCTACTGCCATAGACATTGCGCCAGCCACAATTCCAGCAAGACCAGCAGTTACTAAAAAATCACTCTTATTAGCAGCTGCAATTCCAATCATTAAACTTGAGGTCGAAACTAAACCATCATTTGCGCCAAGTACTGCAGCCCGAAGCCAACCAGCACGATTTGCTCGGTGGTCTAAATTCCGCATTTGTACTTCTTCTAACCCCATTTGTTAATCCTAACTTGCTGTTTGAGTATCAGTACTGTTGCCACGTCGAGCACTTTTGAATAAATAAACTGCCGACCCGGCTAATACAATGAGGCAAACCCATATATTTAGGCGAAATCCTAAAATATAATTTGCTTCATCAATTCTAAGTGCTTCAATCCATAATCTTCCAGCCGTATACCCAACTACATATAAAGCAAATACATCACCAGGATTACTTATAAACTTCTTTACAAAACCTGGCAAACTAATTAATAAGTACCCTACAAAAAGACACCAAAGTAACTCGTACAAAAACGTTGGATGAAATTTTGAAAATACTTCATATCCATCTGGACGATTAAAAGGTGCTATCTCTAGGCCCCATGGAAGACTAGTTGGTTTACCAAATACCTCTTGATTGAAGTAGTTTCCAACTCGTCCAATAGCTTGTGCAAAAATTACGCCAGGTGCCAAAGCATCTAGAAATTGAGTAAACCTCAAAGTTGTTTTATGAGTTCTAAAATAAATATATGCCCCAATTGCTCCAAGTAAAATCGCTCCCCAAATGCCGAGGCCACCCTCCCAAATTCGAAATGCATCTGCCGGATTACCATTCTCGCCGAAGTATTTTTGTGGTGAGGTAATCACATGGTAAATACGACCACCAATGATTCCAAATGGCACTGCCCATATTGCAGCCTCAGATACATCATCCGGATTACCACCAAAAGTTGAATAACGCTTACGGCCTAACCAAATTGCAACTGCAATTCCGGTAATAATGCAAAGTGCGTAATAGTGAATTGTTACCGGGCCTAACGAAAATTGTGACGAGCTAGGACTTGGAATAAGTTCAACCATTAATGTTAAGCAGGAAAACTACTTAACGCCGCCAGCCGCTAGAGCCGCCTTGAACTTAACCGGATCCCCATATTCAGTATTTCGGTCTAACTCTTTACCGTTTACAAAAATAGTTGGGGTTCCATTTACATTCGCCTTAGCAGAGGCTGCCGCTACATTGCCAGTCCACTTTACGTAGTTTCCATCCTTAATACATTTTTCAAATTTTGCAGACTTGATACCTATAGATTTGCCAATATTCAACATCGCATCGCCTTGCCACTTTCCAGAATTCTCAGTTGCAGATTGATTTTGAAAAATCGCAAGATTCATTCCTACAAATTCATTTTCATCAGCTGCACAAGCTGCCGCATTAGCAGCCAAAATTGATTCTGGGCCGATAAATGTCATTGGGTGGTAAACAACCTTTGCCTTATTTTGCGCTATAACTTCATTTAAATATCCACCATTTAATATTTCAAAATTCTTACAAATTGGACACTGATAATCTACGTAAACATCAATAGTTGGCTTAGCGGTTGGATTTAATACAATTCCATATCCATCTTCAGCAGACACCGAGGCTGGAATTGCAGCAGTTGTACTTGATCGGCTACTTACTAAAGAGAAAACAACTCCGACTACAACAATAAATGAGACCATAATTATTACTAAGTTGCGAGTTCCCTTATCGCCACCACTGTTTGCTGTCATGTTTTTACTCCTCCAATTAACCAGACTATTTCCTATTTATCCAAACCAAATCTACCCTTTGGATAGAAATACAAGTAAATCCCCAGGATAAATAAGCCTAAATCTCTAATAATCTCAGATAGGTACTTGGTGTCTTTTGGATCAATAGCACCGCCACCACCAAAGCAACCACAGTCAATGCTTAAGCCCCTTGCCCATGCCTGACTAATTGCAACAATGAATGCAAACATTGTTACGGCACCGATTAATCCAGAAATCTTTACCGCTGTGCCAGTAACAAGAAGTAAACCAACCCCAATTTCAACCCACGGCAAGGTGTAACCTAAAAAATTAGCAAGTTGAACAGGTAGGAGCTCATAAGCTCTAACCGCCATTGCAGATTTTTGTAAATTGCCTATTTTAAGAGCACCTGCTGCAATTAAAACTCCACCCAAAATTAACCTAGCAACCAAAGTTAGCCATGGTTTAGCAACCTTGAACTTACCGGCCATCTCGAACTCCTTCAGACAATGATTGAGCCAATTTCTTTACCTTTTTTAAGCCAGTTCTACCTGTGCCACTCTCTTGGATAATCTTAATAAAAGCAGAACCAACAATCACGCCATCGGCATAAGTTGCTACAACTTTCGCCTGTTCTTTCGTGGAAACTCCTAGCCCAACCGCAACTGGAGTACTGCTAATTGATTTAATTCGATTAACTAGTGAACTAGCATTTGCGGAGACAACATCCCTGGCTCCAGTAACTCCCATCAAACTCGCAGCATATATAAATCCGGTGCACTCTGCGGTTACTTTTGCCAAACGGTCATTCGTGGTGCTTGGCGCAACAACATATATTCTATTTAGGTTATTTTTATCTGATTCCAATCTCCAAGTCTCAGATTCCTCAACAGTTAAATCAGGCGTGACTACACCACAACCATTCGCACTTGAAATTGCGGCAGCAAATCTTGCAACTCCATATTTTTCAATTGGGCTCCAGTAACTCATAACAACTGAAGGAGCGCCGTACTCAACACTTATTTTTAGTAAATCAAATACCTCATCCACGCCAACTCCATTGCTAATTGCCTGTTCAGATGCAGCCTGAATAACTGGACCATCCATAACTGGATCAGAGTACGGATAGCCAATCTCAATTGCATCTACTCCCCCATCAATCATCGATTTAATTATCTCTATCGATTCCTTTTGAGTTGGAAAGCCGGCTGGTAAAAAGCCAATTAATGCGGCCCGGTTTTCGCTTTTAGTTTTTACAAAAAGATTATCAAGGGCAGTTAGCATTAAAGCGGTAATCCAAAGTATTCAGCTGCAGTTTGAACATCTTTATCGCCTCGACCAGAAAGATTAATTAACAATGTTGCATCCTTACCAAGTTCATTACCAATCTCAAGCGCTCCTGCAAGTGCGTGCGCAGTTTCTATGGCGGGAATAATTCCTTCTGACTTACACAGTAATGAGAATGCATACATAGCTTGATCATCAGTTACTGCTCGATACTCTGCTCTACCAATGTCATTTAGGTAGGCGTGTTCGGGACCAACTCCGGGATAATCTAATCCGGCCGAAATTGAATGCGACTCAACTGTTTGTCCATCTTTATCTTGTAGTACATATGAACGTGTGCCGTGCAAAACTCCTGGAGTTCCACCAGAGATTGTTGCGGCGTGTAATCCGGTTTCAATACCTTTTCCGCCAGCTTCAAGTCCGATCAAACGTACATTTTTATCATCTATAAATGGATGAAATATTCCAATTGCATTTGAGCCCCCACCAACACACGCAAGAACTGCATCTGGAAGTTTGCCGGTTAATTCAAGCACCTGCTCACGGGCTTCAACGCCAATGATTCTCTGAAAATCTCTAACCATTGTTGGGAAGGGATGCGGACCTGCCACTGTTCCTAACAAGTAGTGAGTGGTTTCAACATTTGTTACCCAATCGCGCATAGCTTCATTAATTGCATCTTTTAAAGTTTTAGAACCCTGTGTTACTGGAACGACAGTTGCCCCAAGTAATTTCATTCTGGCAACATTTAACGATTGTCGCTTGGTGTCCGCTTCGCCCATATAGACGACACATTCCAACCCAAACAATGCAGCCGCTGTTGCAGAAGCAACACCATGCTGGCCGGCGCCAGTTTCAGCAATAATTCTGCTTTTGCCCATTCGCTTTGTTAACAGTGCTTGGCCTAATACATTATTTATTTTATGACTACCAGTGTGGTTTAAATCTTCGCGTTTCAATAATATTCGCGCGCCACCTGCATATTCAGAAAATCTCTTTGCCTCAGTTAAGATACTCGGTCTGCCGGTATAAGTTTTATGTAGTTCATTTAGTTCAGCTTGAAAAGTCGCATCAGATTGTGCCGATAAATGCGCAGCAGCTAATTCATCAAGGGCTGCAATTAAAGCTTCAGGTACAAACCGTCCACCATAAGGACCAAAGTGACCCAATATTGATGAGTCCATACTTTGCGTATTTTTACTTTGGGCCATGGATAGAGTTTATTAGATCTTTACCGATTGAGCAGATCTTTAATCGTATGAACTGGGTTACCTGCCTTAACGAGAGTTTCCCCGATCAGAACTGCATTTGCGCCCAATGATTGAACAAATGCAACCTGAGAACGTTTGCTGATACCGGACTCAGCAACCTTAACGACAGTATCTGGCAGCTGCGGCAATATTAATTCAAAGTTTTTTTCATCTACCTCAAGCGTCTTTAAATTGCGTGAATTAACTCCAATTATTTTAGATTTAATGTCTAAAGCTATCTCTGCCTCTTTCAAATTATGGACCTCGACTAACACATCCATGCCAAGCTCGGTGGCTAGTTGATAAAAATCAGTAAGTTGCGATTTTGACAATCCAGCAACAATTAATAGCATCAAATCGGCGCCCAGAATTCTCGATTCATATACCTGAAACTCAGTAACAATAAAATCTTTTCTGAGAACTGGAATATCTACTGCAGCTCGAACGGAGATTAGATCTGAAATATTTCCCTTAAACCTACGCTCTTCCGTTAGTACGCTTATTACATCGGCTCCACCCTCTTGATAATTTTCTGCAAGTGCAACCGGATCAGCAATTACTGCTAACTCACCCTTGCTTGGTGATGATCTCTTTACCTCAGCAATTAATCGCATTGGCTCCTTGCTCAATGCGGAGTAAGCATTTCTTAACTTTGGAGCTGACTGCAATTGCTCACGAATCTGTGCCATTGGAACAATACGCTTTTGAACATCTTCTAGAACTCCCTCAATAATTGAGTCTAAAACATTTGAATCACTCATCAGTTGGGTCATGCCCTTCTGAAAGCGCGTTCCATTTATTTTTTGGTTTTAACTTATATTTATCTGATCCAGCCTTTTTACTTAATTTAAGTATTAAGTAAGTAGATAACCCAACCAATATCAAGCTGCCAAAGAGTGAATTTTTCACTTTGCCACTGCCATTAAGTTGGCGGTTGCAACCGCGCCCAAAACTGCCGCTGCCTTACTTATACACTCTTGATTTTCAGATGCTGGATCTGAATCAGCCACAATTCCAGCTCCGGCTTGAACATAAGCAATCTGATCTTTAATAACTGCAGTTCTAATCGCAATGCAAGTATCTATATTGCCCGTGAAATCTAAGTATCCAATTGTTCCACCATAGATGCCACGCTTAGTTGGTTCATTCTCCTCAATAATCTCCATAGCTCTTGGCTTTGGTGCACCAGATAAAGTACCGGCTGGGAATACGGAAAATAATGCTTCAATAGGTGCGACCTTAGATAATAATTTTCCAACAACAGTTGAGACAATATGCATTACATGAGAATACTTCTCGATCTGCATAAATTCAGTTACTTCTACTGATCCGGCTTGGCATACTCGACCTAAATCATTGCGGCCAAGGTCAACTAACATTAAATGCTCTGCTCGCTCCTTTGGATCCTCAAGTAGTGCCTGGGCTACCTGTTGATCAACTTTTGGATCAGCATTTCTAGCTCTAGTACCTGCGATTGGATGAATCATCACATTCTCTCCAGTTACTTTTACTAATGCTTCTGGACTAGAACCAACTACTGAAAGATCATCAGAAAAGTTAAATATATACATATAAGGACTTGGGTTTTGTTCCCGAAGTACTTGATAAATATCAAATGGCTTACATGCAACAGGCATTGAAAAACGTTGAGAAAGCACTACTTGAAAAGCCTCACCAGACTTAATCTCTTCCTTAATTAATTCAACCTTACTTATATATTCTAAGTCAGTCGTATTACGAGAGTAATTTGGAGTTTCTCGAGCCGGAATATCCTTGGCTTTAGATACAAACCTTTGATTTAAATCCATATCCATTTTATCTAATCTTTCAATTGCTTTTTCATATGCTAAATCAACTCGATCTGCACTACCATCCCAATTTATTGCATTAGCTATTAATGTGATGATTCCTTCTTGATGATCATAAACTGCTAAATCGGAGGTAAGCATCATTGCAATCTCTGGAATTTCAATATCTTTCTTAGAAAGATTTGGTAGTTTTTCCAATCTACGAACAATCTCATAACCAAGGTAACCAACTAAGCCACCGGTTAGAGGTGGTAAGTTATTTAATTTTGGAGAGCGAAGGTGTGATGTAGAAATTCTAAGTGCAGATAAAGGATCTATGCCAGTTGGTGCACCTGCCGGCATAACTCCTATCCAAGTAGCCAAACCATTCTTCTCAGTTAATGTTGCTTCGCTATTTACGCCAATAAATGAATACCTTGCCCAAATTCCAGCCTCTGCTGATTCAAGTAAAAATGTTCCACTGCGGTTTTGAGTTAATTTCTCATAGATTGAAAGTGGTGTTTCACTTTTGCTAGTTATCTTACGAGCAACTGGAATCACATTAAAGTCGCGGGCATAGCTGCGAAACTCTTCCAGAGAAATAAGTGCTTTTTCCACTGCCCTATTCTGCCGTAATTACTAACTACCAGGCGCCGATTATTCGTAGCAGGTTTTGATAGCCAAACCAATATCGATTGCCCCGACATACAGAGCTTTACCAACAATTACGCCATCTAGACCCATCTGGCGCAGATTATCTAGGTCAGATAATTTAGAAACACCACCACTTGCAATAATCAATGATTTGGTTGATCTTGAAACTTTATCCAATAAATCAAGATTTGGGCCATTTAGTTCACCATCTTTTGAATTATCTGTAACAACATATCTTGTACATCCAGCCTTATCTAAAACCTTGATATATTCAAATGGATCACCAATTACTTCACCGCTACCTCTGGCAATTAGTACGCCATTATTTATATCAAGTCCAATTGTTAAACGATCTTTGTAGGAATTAATAACTCTTACTAACCAATCAATATTCTGTAATGCAGCAGTAGAAATATTAATTCTGACAGCTTTTGTTGCTAAAGCTTGGTTTAATGAGGATTCATCTACTATTCCGCCAGATAGTTGGATGTTAATTGAACTCTTATCAATTAAATCCTTAATTAAATCTACGTTACTTCCAGTATTGAAGGCTGAATCTAAGTCAACAAGGTGGACCCATTTTGCACCTTTAGCGATAAATTCAGCGAGCACTTCAGTTGGGCTTCCATATTGCTCTGCCGAATCTAATCCTGCTTGTTTTAATCTGACAGATTTCCCATTTTTTATATCTATTGCTGGCAATAATTCAAGAGTCTTCATTAATACCTAAACAACTAAACAATCTGGGCCTAGAACAGTTTTAAGATCTGCACTTAAACTTGGTGAGGAAGTGACCTTTAAATTTTCATCTAACTTTAAAACAGTATTTTTTTCACCATCTACTAACCTCAAGTGCACCTCTCGCCCGCCTGGATGAGAACGCAAAATTTCATTCATCCGATCAATAACTGGCGGAGTACACCTAGACATTTCCATTGAAATAACAAATGGGCCAGTTGGTACTTGTTTTAAATCAGGCAGTGTTAAATCAAGAGCTGAAATCCTTGGCTGTTCTTCTCTCTTATCAACCCGACCCCTAATTGCAACAATTCGATCCTCTACCAAGTTCACACCATGGGCGGCATAGGCATTTGAGAAAAACAAAACATCAACCGCACCATCTAGATCTTCAACTGTAACAATTGCCCAAGGGGTACCTTGTTTTGAAACTTTACGTTGAATCTGAGTTATTAACCCGCCAATAGTAATAATCTGATCATGACTTACTTCAGATATTTGGCTGATTGAAAAATCTGCAACTGAACGCAGTACATGTTCAACTCCTAGAAGTGGATGATCTGAAACATAAAGTCCTAACATCTCTCGCTCATATCCAAGTAGCATCATTTTTTCCCACTCAGTATTAGGAATATCTAACTCAACACCGCTAACACTTGTGGTTGCATTTGTTGCCCCAAATAGATCAAATTGACCAATTGCTTCTGCTCGCTTTGCCTCAGA
>WLSX01000050.1 GCA_009705675.1 Actinomycetota bacterium
CCACTTCCAGGTGAGCCGGATGCAGAGATTCGCGGTCGAGATTTAGCAACGGGCTTGCCAAAAACTATCTTGGTTACCTCAGCTGATATTCGTAAAGCTCTAGAGGAGCCAGTTGCAGCGATCGTTAATGCTGTTAAGAACACATTGGATAAGACTCCACCTGAGCTTGCAAGTGATCTAATGGATCGCGGAATTGTATTAACTGGTGGCGGAGCGTTACTTCGTGGCCTTGATGAAAGATTGCGCCATGAAACTGGAATGCCAATTCATATTTCGGAGCGTCCACTACAAGCAGTTGCAGAGGGTTCTGGAAAATGTATTGAAGAGTTTGAAGCCTTGGAGAAGGTTTTAATCTCTGAACCTCGTCGTTAATTAATTTGTAAGGGAGTTTATTTGTGGCTAGAGGCGGCGGTAATCGTTCGCGGCTCCTACTAGTCCTTCTACTAGTTTCATCCTTATTTTTAATTACCCTAGATCTGCGCGGAGTTAATTTAGCCGGCAGTATTCGATCTGGTGTTGCCACGGTATTTTCACCTCTTGAAAGTGTGGCTTCAAAGATCTTCTCACCAATTGGTAATTTCACCTCTGATTTGAAAAATTTTAGCCAATCTAAAAAGAAGATCGCACAGTTAACAAAAGAGGTAGATCTTCTTAAATCAGAACAGATTTTAGATCAAGATACAGTTGGGCAACTTAGTCAATTAAAGAATGTGCTAGATCTAGCCGGACGTGGTGGCTATAAAGTTGTAGCAGCGAGAGTTATAAATAGAGGCTCTGCCGCCACCTTTAAACAGACCATAACGATTGATGTCGGAAGTAATTCTGGAATAGAAAAAAATATGACGGTAATTTCAGATAGTGGTTTAGTCGGAGTTGTTAAGTCAGTTACAAGTAATAGTTCAATTGTTTTATTAATGAGTGATCCAACTTTTAAGGTTGGAGTCCGAATTGCTGGTACTCAAAGTATTGGTGTTGTCTCTGGCCAAGGTGGAAATACCTATCTACTCCAATTACTAGATGCAACTGGTGAAATTAAAGAGGGTGATGTATTAGTAGCAAGAGGTAGCCAAGATGGAAAACCATTTGTTCCTGGTGTTCCAGTTGGAACAGTGACAACTGTGCAAAGTAACGCATCATCTATTACTCAAAATGCAGATGTGGTTGGCGTAAGTAATTTAGAACGAATTGGTGTGGTCGCTGTTGTTACTACTTCACCTAAGAATGATCCTCGAGATTCTTTGGTTCCAAAGCCACGGCCAACTGCAACAATTTTTGTAACCCCAACACCAACACCTTCACCAAGTAAGTAATTAAATGAGTGGACTAAGAGTCTTTTACACATCATTATTTCTTTTTGCTCTATTTGTTATACAAGAGCTGGTAATTGCTAGGATAAATTTCCCATTTGATGGATTCTCACTTTATTTAGCAGCACTGATGATTGTTTTATCACTTGAAGATCGAACCGGCTCCTTAGTTTTTGGCTTTATCGGTGGCATGATCATGGATCTATCCACATCAGCTGATACTCCATTTGGTCAGTGGGCATTAGTACTGACAATTATCGGCTACCTCTTTTCGGTTAACCGCGAAACAGTTGGTGACTTTACCCAAAGCCCATTTACCTTCGTTGCTTTTGTTAGTACAGCTGTATCACTTTCTTTATTGGTATTTTTAATCATTGGCATAATGCTTGGCCAGAATAATGGCGGTTTTTATCATAATTTAACTTTGATTTTTGCTAATGCAATTTGGAGCTTGCTACTTACCCCAATTTTCTTGCCAGTAGTCATTAAGGTAAGAAAATTAACACTTACCAATCGAGAGCGAATATGAGTCTTCGCGCTCGAGTTAATTTAATTATTTTTCAAACTCTTGTATTTTCTCTTTTATTTGCTTTATTTGGAAGATTACTTTATTTACAAGTATTAGAAACTGGAAAATATAAGGATGCAGCAATTAGCATTCAAAGCAGAGATATTGTTACTCCTGCGGTTCGGGGCGCTATTACCGATATTAATGGCTCACCAATGGTGGTGGATTTACCAGGTCTTGTAGTCTCAATTGATCGAAGTAAATTAGATAAGCAACCAGATAAAGGCACATCAGTTCTGGCAAAGACTGCTGCGCTATTTAATCTTGAGTATGCCGATATTTATCAGCGCACCAGGTTATGTGGAGAATTACCTAAAGATAATCGGGCGGGCTGCTGGAATGGAACTAGATATCAACCAATTCCATTAGTAGGAAATGCCTCTCAAGATTTAGCCCTTAAAGTTATGGAAAATAGTGATCAATATCCAGGTGTTGAAGTTCAATCTGTACCAATTAGAAGTTACCCATCACTTGAAGGTGAAAATACGGCGCATGTTTTAGGTTATGTCGGATCAGTAACTGATGAGGATTTAAAGAATCCAGATATTAATTATTATCGAAATGAGGTAGTTGGTAAAACTGGGTTAGAGGTTATGTATAACCAATACCTACGAGGTGTGCCAGGTGTGCGGACAGTTTTAGTAAATCGCAAAGAGGTTGTGACAAAAGAGTCAAGAAATATAAAAGCGGTAGCAGGTAATAATTTAATTACTAATATTGATTCAAAGCTACAAGCAGGAGTTGAGAAGGCACTTGAAGGTGCGGTAAAGCGTGCTCGTGCATCTGGTTATAAAGGTGATTCTGGTGCAGCATTGGTACTTGAAATTAAAACTGGCCGAGTACTTGCTATGGCCTCATACCCAACCTATGACCCAGCGATTTGGCAAAAGGGTTTAACTGTTAAGCAGGCTGAGGATTTATTTAGTGAAGCAAAAGGTGTGCCAGCATTATCAAGACCACTACAAGGTTTATTTGCCCCTGCATCCACCTTCAAATCTATTTCAGTAGTTGCGGCAGCTAAAGCTGGCTATTCATTAGATGCCTCATATAACTGTCCAGCAACAGTTGATATTGGTAACCGTACATTTAAAAACTTCGACAGCGTTGCGGCTGGCAGGTTGCCACTTGATTTAGGAATTGCAATCTCTTGTGACTCGCTCTGGTATCAAATTTCTTATGATGAATGGGTGCGAGATGGTGGTTTGAAACCAAAATCAAATGCGAATGATTACTTTTTCAATGCGGCAAAAGCATTTGGAATTGGTAAATCTACTGGAATTGATCTACCAAGTGAGTTAAGTGGACGACTTCCTAATCGTGAGTGGAAGCAGAGTTGGTATGAACAAAATAAGGATTTTTATTGCAACTATAAACAGCGAGCTCAAAAGAAAGATCAAACCCCCTACTTAATTGAGATTGCTCGTGAGAATTGTATTGATGGAAATAAGGTAAGAGCCGGAGATGCAGTTAACTTTTCAATTGGACAGGGTGATACTTTAGTAACACCACTTCGCCTTGCCGAGATTTATTCAGCTATTGCAAACAACGGAACCTATTATCGGCCACAGGTTGCAAGAGCAATTGTTGATGTCGATGGCAAGGTTGTTAAAGAGTTTAAGCCGGAAGTAGTAGATACCGTAAAAGCTGAACAAAGCACTTGGGATTTCTTACATCGCGCCCTACATATGGTTACAACTCGGGGAACTGCTGCCGGTGTATTTTCCGGATTTCCAGTTGCAATCAGCGGTAAGACTGGAACTGCACAAGTTTTTGGTAAAAATCCAAATGGAAGTGCAAAGGATGACACATCATGGTTTGCATCCTATGCACCAACTGAAAATCCACAGTATGCAGTTGTAATGATGATCAGTCAGGGTGGATTTGGTGCCTCTGCCTCCGGTGTCGGTGTTAAAGATATTTATGCAACACTTTTTGGTGTTAGTGGAAACAAGGTTGATCCAACCAAAGCACTATTTCCAAATGGAGTTCCCACTACTATCGCTAAGGTAGATTTAAAGAAGGCGGCCAGTGAGGTTGATTTAACTGGAATTAAAGTAGGCGGGGTGAAGTTAAAGTGAGTCAAAGCATTAGGTACCGCAGAGCTAGCCGCATTAACTTTAGTAACTTTGATAATTTACTTAATCTTGCAGTTGGCGGATTACTGGTAATTGGTACCTTACTTGTCTATGCCGGAACCCGGGAGTGGTTTAGATCTTATGGTTTAGACCCAGAGTATTACTTAAAGCGCCATATTTTAAATATTTTAATTGGTGCTCTGCTTGCTTATGGAACAACCTTAATTGATTACCGATTACTTCGTGCATACACGCCAATAATCTGGCTTGCATCAGTAATTGGTTTAGTAATTGTTTTAATCCCAGGGCTTGGCTCAGAAATAAATGGTGCCCGGGCTTGGATTGCACTTCCCGGCGGTTTTCAATTACAACCAGCTGAGTTAGCAAAGATTGCCATAATTGTTGGTATCGCCATGATTATGGCTGATCGTGAAAACGCTCATGATGATCCAAATGATCTTGATGTAATAAAGGCGTTGGCGGTAGCAGCAG
>WLSX01000051.1 GCA_009705675.1 Actinomycetota bacterium
ATAAAAGGGAATTAGATAAGAGATAGCCTACGGGGATTATGGGAGAAAAAGAACTTCGAGCATTAACTCCTATTCAGGCTGAGTGGTCAATCCCACAGCTGCAAGAAAATTTAGCCAAGGCGCTAGAAGGCTCAGGGCCTGCGTTATCAACCAAACAAATTGCTATTAAAGAGGTGGATAAAAATATTGCTCTAGTAGTTAATACATCTGGCTCAACTGCGGAATCAAAATCAGTTGCCATTTCAGATTCAGCATTAATTGCTTCAACTAATGCAAGTCATAAATACTTGGGTGCAGTGCCAGGTGATAGTTGGTCGTTATTACTGCCAACAACTCATATTGCAGGTTTAAATGTATTAATAAGAGCAACTGCGCTAGGTTCAAGAGTGATTGATAATAGAAACACTACAAATTATATTGATGCCGATTTTATTTCAATTGTTCCAACTCAACTTCATAAAGCGCTAACTAGTGATGCTAAATTATTAGAACATTTAACTGCAGCTGAGGCAGTTTTAGTAGGTGGTGGACCAGTAAGTGATAAATTAAAAAAGGAAGCAGCAAATAAGCATGTAAAAATTGTTACTACTTATGGGATGACTGAAATGAGTGGTGGTTGTGTATATAACCAAAAGCCGTTAGATGGGGTTGAGGTCAAGATAACTAGTGATGGATTGATTAAATTAACTGGGCCAATGATGGCAAGTGGGTACTTATCTCAGAGCGGACAACTAACTTCCTTTGGTAGCGATGGCTGGTTTGAGAGCAGTGATGTTGGGGAGCTATCTTCTGGATTGCTTAAAGTTAATGGTAGATCTGATGAGGTGATTATCTCCGGAGGTGAAAATATCTCACTACCTCTTGTTGAAGAAAAAATTAGAGAGCTGCTCCCAAATCAAGAGATCATTGCCTTTGCACTCCCAGATGAAGTTTGGGGTGAAAAATTATGTATTGGTAGTACATCAAATCTTTCAATTGAAGAGATTAAGAAAAGTATTGGCTCTCTTTTGTCTCCAAAAGAGGTATTCTTATTTGAACAAATTCCAACAACCTCTATTGGTAAGCCAGATAGAAGAGCTGCTAAAAACTTAGCTTTAAAGATAAAGGGTGGCAATTGAATAAGTGGATATTAGGAGCAAGGGTTAGAACTCTGCCAGCTGCAGTTGCACCTGTTTTAGTTGGTACATCATTTGCAACAAAAATTAATTGGGTAAATGCTTTCTTAGCGTTAGTTGTTTCTTTGTTCTTGCAAATTGCAGTTAATTTTTCAAATGATTACTCAGATGGTATTCGCGGCACCGATACTAATCGGGTCGGCCCGACCAGATTAGTTGCATCCGGATTAGCAAGTGCAAAAGCAGTGCGAACGGCAGCATTCATGTCCTTTTCTATTGCTTGTATTGCCGGCACACTACTTTCACTAAACACAACTCTTTGGTTAATTTTAGTTGGAATAATTTCTGTTTTAGCCGCCTGGGGTTACACCGGTGGGAAACGACCATACGGATATCTTGGATTTGGTGAGTTTTCAGTATTTATTTTCTTTGGCTTAGTTGCAACAATTGGTAGCTATTACGTTCAAACTCAGGAAATAAACTGGCAGATAGTTTTGCTCTCTATTCCAGTTGGATCCTTATCTTGTGCAATTTTGGTAATTAATAATCTGCGTGACCGGCCACTAGATGAAATTGCTGGCAAGCAAACGTTGGCAGTTAGATTTGGGGATCAAAGAACTCGTTACTTCTACCTATTCCTTTTAATAATCACACAGTTAAGCGTGGTATTAGCAGTAAGTATTGATAAACAAATAGCTCTAACGCTTATTTGTTTACCGCTCGTATATAACGTTTTGATGCAGGTATTACGCGGTGCCAAAGGAGAAGAGTTAATAGTGGTTTTAGGGAAAACCGCCAGAGTCCAGTTGATTACCGCGGTATTAATTTCACTTGCATTGCTTGTTTAACATTAGATAGTAGTAAACTAAACTCATGCTTAAGTATCTATTTGTACTCGCGATAATTATTGATATTTATGCCTTTATAGATTGCGCAATGACGCCGCAAGAAAATGTAAGACGGTTTCCAAAATGGGGATGGTTATTAATAATTTTATTTATAGGAACATTTGGTGCAATCAGTTGGTTTATTGCTGGTAGGCCAAGAAAACCTGGTCAAAATCGTGGTGGTCGTGGGCGAATTATTCCGCCTGATGATGATCCAGACTTTTTAAGAAAGCTATAAGCCAGAGTATGTGTGACGGCCTGTGCCCCACACATTTATATATATGTAATTAAACAAGAATGTTGAGCCAGCAAATAAACATAGCCATGCAGCTTTTCTTCCGCGCCAGCCAACAGTTACCCGCGCATGTAAATATGCTGCATATGCAACCCAAGTAATAAACGCCCAAGTTTCTTTTGGATCCCATCCCCAGTAGCGACCCCAAGCAGACTCTGCCCAAATAGCACCAGCAATAACCGCAAAGGTCCAAAGTGGAAACACCAGTGCAACTAATCGATATGAAAGATTATCTAGTACTTCAAGAGATGGAAGCCGTTGTGCCCAAACTGGGCGAACACCTTTTTGTTCATATCGATCTAATATTAAATATGCTGCTGCAACGCAATTTGCTAATAAAAATACACCACCAGAAATAATTGCTGCTGAAACATGGATTACTAGCCAGGTAGATTTTAATGCTGGCACAAGTGGAGCACTTGGCCGGTAAAGCAAAGTAATTGCAGTTCCTAAAGTTAGGAGTACTGCTATTGAAACTGGGAGTCCAAGCCACCGTAATTTGTATTTTTTAAGTGCAAACAAATAAGCACCAGAGAAGGCAAATGCACCAGTAATTGAAAACTCATACATATTTCCCCAAGGAACTCTGTGTGCTGAGATTCCACGGAATATAACTGCTGCAGTTAACAGTAGGAATCCTAAAACCATGAAAGCAGTTGCCAATCGGCCAACCCGTTCAGTTCTTGAAAAATCCAACTTAGTTTTCTTAACCGATTTGGCTGGAGTTTTAACTGACCATGCAACCTCAACTGCGTGAGCAAAAAAGGCAAGTGTGTACAAAGCCATCGAAGCGTAAATAAAGTCGTTTGAAAGTAGCGCTGCTGAAGTATTACTCACTACTTAACTCCTTAACTAATTTCTTAATCTCATCTTCAAGACCTGGAATACCATTTTTAGCTAAACCTGCAACTTGTGTTTTTCGACCTTGCTTAATCCAAATTCTTCTCTGCCTAGTAAATAGCGAGATCAGTAATCCAGAGATAGCAAGTATTGCACCAAGTAAAGCGTATCCTTTTCCAGGATCGTTAACGATTTGTAAATTAACCCAAGAGTTCCATCCTGTAAATGTGATGCTGCCCTCACCAAAGTCATAACTCTCATTAAGTACTAAGGCTTTCAAGCCAATTCTTTCCATTTTGCTTGTATCTATCCGATAAACCGATTGTGGAACTCCACTATTAAGACCTAAGTCACCTTTCCAAACTGAAATTAATAATCTTGGGTCTAAAACTTCTGGGTAGGAGGAAAAACCACCACGAATTGGATCTCGATCAGCAGTTGGTAAAAATGATGAAACAAAACCAATCTGAGGATTCATATCAGGAATTTTTATTGCTCCGATTGATGAAAGGTTTGCATCCTGTGGCAAGAATGGTGTTGGGCCGTCAAATATAACCTTGCCACTCTTATCTTTAACAATAACTTTTGGTGAATATCCATTTGCTTGCAAATAAACTTTTGTACTTCCATATGTAAGTGGCTTGTTAACTTTTATTATTTCAGTTTTCTCTTGTGAGCCAACTGGATTTGCAGCTAATACAGTTAATGTGTAATCAAGCGGTGCATTAGTTGTTGGGTCATATTCCGCTTTAAAATCTTTAATTGTTAAGGCAAAGGGAGGCAATGAATCTTCTGCTTGATACTTTCCAAAGCCTAAAATATCGTATGAAGTGGGTGTATTTATAAACCGATCACCCACATTTAATATCGCATCACCTTTGCTACCAAACAGCGATCCAACCCCGATAGCAATTAAAATTAGAACTAATGAAAGGTGAAAAAGTAAATTTCCACTCTCACGGGCATAACCTTTTTCTGCTGAAATAGAGTTTTCATCTCTTCGAACTCTAAATCTCATTTTTCGAAGCTTTGCCTCTGCTAAATCCAAATCTACTTTCTTAATCTCAGTGAAATATTCCATTCGATCTAAATATTTAGGTGTAAGTGTTGGCACTGCTCCAATCGCTTTTAAATGGCTAATACTTCTTGGTAATACACATCCAATAAGTGAAATAAATAGAAGTAAGTAGATAGCACTAAACCAGGGTGAGCTATAAACATTAAATAGGCTTAGACGATCTAACCAGACAGCAAGTGTTGGATTATCGATAAAGTATTGCTTAACCTGTATTGGGTTTTGACTG
>WLSX01000052.1 GCA_009705675.1 Actinomycetota bacterium
CGCGAACGATTACCGCCGCCTCTAGCCACAAATAAACTCCCTTACAAATTAATTAACGACGAGGTTCAGAGATTAAAACCTTCTCCAAGGCTTCAAACTCTTCAATACATTTTCCAGAACCCTCTGCAACTGCTTGCAGCGGCCGCTCTGAGATATGAATTGGCATTCCAGTTTCATGGCGCAATCTTTCATCAAGGCCACGAAGTAACGCACCGCCACCAGTTAATACAATTCCGCGATCCATTAGATCACTTGCAAGCTCAGGTGGAGTCTTATCCAATGTGTTCTTAACAGCATTAACAATCGCTGCAACTGGCTCCTCTAGAGCTTTACGAATATCAGCTGAGGTAACCAAGATAGTTTTTGGCAAGCCCGTTGCTAAATCTCGACCGCGAATCTCTGCATCCGGCTCACCTGGAAGTGGGAAAGCAGAACCAATTGCCATCTTGATCTCTTCAGCAGTTCGCTCACCAAGTAGTAATGAAAACTCTCGTTTTACCCAATTAATAATTGATTGATCTAGCTCATCGCCACCAACACGAATTGAAAGCGCGGCAACTATGCCGCCGAGAGAAATAACTGCAACCTCAGTTGTTCCGCCACCAATATCAACCACCATATTTCCAGTTGGTTCATGAATTGGTAGATCAGCACCAATTGCTGCTGCCATTGGCTCTTCAATTATGTAAACCTTACGAGCACCGGCTGCATATCCGGCATCCTTTACCGCACGTTGTTCCACACCAGTAATTCCAGATGGAACACAAACGACAATTCTTGGCTTTGCTAAGTAACGGCGTTTATGAACTTTTTGAATAAAGTATTTAAGCATTCGCTCTGTAGTATCAAAATCTGCAATCACACCATCTTTAAGTGGACGAATTGCCACAATGTTTCCTGGAGTTCTACCAATCATTCGCTTAGCTTCAAGGCCAACTGCCAGGATGGCGCCGGTATCTTGGTTTACTGCTACAACAGATGGTTCATTAAGCACAATGCCACGACCACGCACATATACCAAAGTGTTAGCTGTTCCTAGATCCACCGCCATATCACGGCCAATCCAAGACATACGATTTGATCCTTTAGCCATCTGCGCTTCTCCTTCTTGCCTCTACTTGGTTAAAACTTAATTACCGAAAAAAATTTTTATCTCACGCTCGGCAGATTCAACTGAATCTGAACCGTGCACAATATTTTGTACAACCTTTGTTCCCATATCTCTTGCTAAGTCTCCTCTTATCGTGCCAGCCTCTGCCACTGTTGGATCAGTTGCACCAGCCATTTTTCTAAACCCTTCAATTACGCGTTCACCTTGTGCAACCATTGCCACGATTGGCCCTGATGCCATGAACTCCATTAGTGGTTCGTAAAAAGGTTTACCTTCATGCTCGGCATAATGCTTTGCAAGAAGTGTTCGGTCCGCAGTTAACATTTTTAAATTAGTAACTTTGTAACCTTTACGTTCAATGCGAGCAATAACTTCACCAACTAAACCGCGTTTAACGCCGTCTGGTTTGACCAAAATTAATGTTTGCTCTGAACTCACTTCCTTATTCTACGCACCTTTGGCTTAAGTCAGAAAATTATGGCTATTTTGACCCATTCTTATCCCGCTGTGCGATAAGGGCCGCCTTTATCGCCTCACCTCGTCGCCCCAAAACAATTGCACTTATCCATAAAATCAAAAATAATCCGCCCATGTAATACATCTGTGAGACAACCAGGCCATATCCAATTAAGCAAAGTTGCAAAATACTTCCCAGCAAATACCCACCTGCACGCTTAAGTAGCCCAGCAGTTAATATAAATAGCAGTGCCAGTACGCCACCTAGTATTAATTGAGTAGATGTAGCTGAATCTTTTGCAATCAAAAGCGCGAATCCCATCAACAACGACTCCATTGTTAGCACTGCAGCGGCCATTACTCTCATTTTTTACTTCCTTCCATTCTGCGAAGAATTGACCTGGCAGTGCCTGTAGTTACAACCGAGCCTGTTATTAGCACTGAGGTGACTCCATCACTTACCTGATTTGAAAGGGTCGCCTTCTCTAGTGCATAAGTAATTGCACCATTTAAATCTGTGATTACCTCAATCTGCTCAGGTTTAAAGTAAGAAGCTGCAATCTTTGCAAGCTCATCTGCTGACATTGCACGATTTGATCCATTTTGGGTAGCAATAAAATAATCAACCGATTTTGATAATTCCTGCAATATTCCAGCTACATCTTTATCTGCCAAAACCGCAACAACGGCAATTACCATCTCAAAATCAAACTCACTACTGATTGTCTTTGCGATTGCAGCCGCCCCATGTGGATTGTGGGCGGCATCAATAATGACAGTTGGATCTTTGTAAACTATTTCACACCGGCCCGGTGATTTAACTTTGCTGAAAGCATCCTTAACCAACTCTTCATCAATTTTTAGACCAGCAAATGCTTCAACTGCAGCTAAAGCAACAGAGGCATTATTTGCTTGGTGATCACCATAAAGTGGTAGGTAGATATCATCGATATCACCATAAATTCCCTGCAATGAGATCAACTGACCGCCAACTGCAAGTGATCTTTTTTTAACTGAGAATTCAACACCTTCTCTAAATGGAATGGCTGAAACCTTTGCAACCTTGGCCATTAAAACCTTAGCCACCTCACTGCTTTGTGCTGCTAGCACGACATTTGATTCTGGTTTAAAAATCCCGGATTTTGTTTGCGCAATCTCCGTTAAAGTATTTCCTAAGTACTCCATATGATCAAAACCAATTGGTGTCATCACTGAAACTTGGGAAGAAACAACATTAGTTGCATCCCACTCACCACCTAAGCCAGCCTCAATTACTGCAATATCAACTGGGAACTCAGCAAATGCAACAAAGGCCATTGCAGTTAATGCTTCAAAGTAAGAGATCGGATGTGGTTGACGTGAATCGATTAGATCAAAATAAAGGGCAACATCATCATATGTTGCAATCATTTGGGCCGCAGATATTGGCTCCCCCTTAATACTTATCCGCTCGGTAAAGCTCTCAAGATGAGGGGAGGTATAGCGACCTACTCGATAGCCAAGATTGGCTAGCAATTGATCAACCATCCGCGAGGTTGTGGTCTTGCCATTTGTGCCGGCAATATGAATTGTTGGATAAGAAAGTTGTGGTGAGCCGAGTGCATCTACTAAAGCCAAGATTCGATCTAAGGTTGGCTCGATTTTATTCTCAGGCCACCTCTTATTTAATGCGGCCTCAATTGCATCTAACTTTGCAAGATTATCTGCGCTGCTCATTTACTTTGGTAGTTTTTCAAGCAAAGCGGTTAACCGCTCAATATCAGCGGTAGTTTGTGCAAGTCTGGCTTTAATCTCAACTACAACATCAGCAGGTGCTTTTGCCATAAAGCCAGTGTTATCTAATTTAACCTTGGCGGTATCGCGATCCTTTTGCGCAGCTTGTAGATCTTTAGTAAGACGAGTTCGCTCAGCCACTAGATCAATTACACCAGTTAAATCAAACTCAACTACAACTTTGCCAACCTGGGTTTTAGCGGTGAAGTTTGAATCAGCAACCTCACATTTAAGGATGTGACGAAGTGAAGCCTCATAATCAGCTAAGCCAATCTCCTTTAAGCCAGAAAACTTTGCGCCAATTTTTGCTGTGGTCTTAATTCCCTGATCATTTCTAAATCTTCTAACCTCAGTGACAATCTCACGCATTTGTTCTACCAATTTAACAGATTGTAAATCTTGGTTAGTAGCATCAGATTTTGGCCAGTCAGAGATCATTAATGATTCACCGCCGGTAAGTGAGCACCAAAGCTCTTCAGTAATAAATGGCATGACCGGATGCATCAATCTAAGTAATTGATCTAATACCTCACCTAATACTCGCTGACTCTTCGCTGCATTAGCACCACCTGAAGCAAATGTTGATTTAGAAAGCTCTAGATACCAATCGCATAAATCATCCCAAGCAAAGTGATAAATTAATTCACAAGCCTTGGCAAACTCATATTTTTCAAATAACTCACTTCCTTCAGTAATAGTTTGATCTAATCTAGTTAATATCCAGTTATCAATTGCATTTAAATCAGCTCGTTTTGGTAATGAACCAGATGTAGTTGCACCATTCATCATCGCAAATCTGGTGGCATTCCATAATTTAGTTGCAAAGTTTCTAGAGCCTGCTACCCAATCCTCAGCTAGAGCCTGATCAGTTCCAGGATTTGCTCCCCTTGCCAATGTGAAGCGAAGAGCGTCAGAGCCATACTTATCCATAAACTCAATTGGATCAATCGTATTTCCCCGACTCTTACTCATCTTTTTACCAAATTGATCTCGAACTAAACCGTGTAAAACAATTACATCAAATGGTTGCTTACCATCCATGGCAAATAAGCCCATCATCATCATTCTGGCTACCCAGAAAAATA
>WLSX01000053.1 GCA_009705675.1 Actinomycetota bacterium
CAAGATCGCGGTTCAATATTTGTTGAGCCAGGAGATGAAGTTTATGAAGGTATGGTGATTGGTGAGAACTCACGAAGTGAGGATATGGATGTTAACTGCGTTCGCGAGAAGAAGTTAACAAATATGCGCGCATCCGGAACTGATGAATCTGAGCGATTAATTCCAGCTAAGAAATTAAATATGGAAGGCGCGCTTGAGTTTTGCCGTGAGGATGAATGTGTGGAGGTGACTCCTGCGGTAGTTCGAATCCGTAAGGTAATTCTTGATGGATCAACTAGAGCGCGATTGACTTCTAAAAACAAGCGAGCAAACGAGAACTCCTAGCGCCAGTTGGGTCATAGCCCTTAATGTCAGTGCGCTCGCGTTAAATTAAGCCGTGGCCAGCACAAAAAATAACCCAAAGCTAAATCTGGTTAGAGCGCCATTTAAAAATGAATTAATAGATCACACGCAATTAAATGATCAACAAAAGCAGGTAATTGCTCATCGGGGCAGCCCATTATTAGTTTTAGGAGAAGCTGGTAGTGGTAAAACAACTACCTTAATTACGGCAGTTTCAAAAAGAATTAGTGAAGGCCAAGACCCAAACTCAATTTTAGTAATTACCTATGGCCGCCACAGTGCCAGCAGACTTCGAGATCAGATTGCATCTGCAAATCCAGCAAGCCATACCGTAAGTGAGCCAATTGCAAGGACCTTTCATTCAATTGCATTTTTAATTTTAAATGATCAACTTACAAACACTGATTCTTCAAAATATGTTTTGTTATCGGGTGCTGAACAAGATGCCCAAATTAGAGAGCTACTAGCAATAGATGCAGCAAATCCAGCAGCAACATTGTGGCCGAAGGAGTTAATTCCAGCTTTAACTACTAGAGGATTTGCTAAAGAGTTACGTGATTTTATTGGCAGAGCAACAGAGCGGGGATCATCCCCGGCTGAATTAATAAAGTATGCCGATAAGTATGAACAAAAGTATTGGCCAGCAATATGTGAGTTTTGGCAGCGCTATCGCCAATCACTTGCGCTTCGGGATGTGACCACCTCTGCTTCAGTAAATCGAATTGATCCAAGTGAAATTATTATTGCTGCAGCCGAAAAACTTGAAGGTAATCAAAATTTACTTGATAAGTATAAAAAGCTTTTTCAAACTATTTATGTTGATGAGTTTCAAGAGTCAGATCGAGCCCAACGGCGGTTACTTCAACTATTAAGTGGACAAGAGCTAGTTATTTTTGCCGATCCACAATCAGCTGTTGGCAGATTTAGAGGAGCTGATCCGGATAATTTGCTAAGTGATTTAGAGCAGAGCGGTATTAAAAACATAATTAAATTGCCGGTAAGTTTTAGAATTATTAAAGATCAACAGGTGGCGATGTTAAGTAGTGCAAGTGATGAAGCAAATTACATCGCCCACCAATTTAGATCAGCCCACTTACGGCAGGGCGTGCCGTGGTCGCAGATGGCGGTAATTCTTAGATCACCTGGTGCTCAAGTAAGCGCCCTGCAACGAGCATTTGCAATGAATTCAATTCCAGTTGAAATAGATGCAGTTGCACTCTCCCTTGCTGATAATCCAGCAATTAAACCAATTATCACCTTGGCCCAAATTGCCATAGGGCAGTTGAAGTTAATTCCAAGTAATTGGGATCAAATAGAGGAGTTGCTTAAGAGTGAGATTGCTGGAGCTGATGCAATTTCAATTCGGCAGATGCGAATTTCCTTAAGTAAAGAACAAAAAGGTGATTTAACAAAGAGTTCAACTGAGTTAATTTTTGATGCCTTAACTTCACCAACTGCTGATTTACCGTGGGAGCAATTAACGCCACTTAAGCGAATAAATGATTTACTAAAAGAGGTGAAAAAAGTTTCAAGTAAATCACAAGATATTTCAGATCTACTTTGGAGCATTTGGAGTAATGCAAAAAATTATGAGGGTGACTTAATATCTTCGGCTTGGCAACAACAAGCATTAGCAGGTGGAAATCGTGGTGCTATTGCAGATCAAAATCTTGATGCCTTAATTACTTTATTTGAGGTTGCCCGCCGCTTTAGCGAAAGGCTTCCTGGTGCTAAAGCTGAATTATTTATTGATCAACTACTAGGTGAGAAGATTTTGTCTGACAGCATCACAGCCTCTGCCCAACGAGGTGAAGTTGTGCAGGTAATGACTGTGCACTCAGCAAAAGGTTTGCAATGGCGTTATGTGGCACTTGCTGGCATGCAAGAGGGAAGTTGGCCAAACTTAAAACAACGTGGCTCACTCCTTGGTAGTGAGAGATTGGTTGAAATATTTCGACATGGCATAAGTAACCCAGCACAACTAGATGCAATTTCTGCTTCAGGTTTAGCAGAGGATGAGAAGCGATTATTAAATGTTGCAGCAACAAGGGCCACTGAAAAGTTAATAATTACTGCAGTTTCGCAAGAAGACAATCAGCCATCTAGGTATTTTGAAAAGTTTGCGCCGGGTGAAATCGAGATAACTCAAACTGCAAGAGCAATTACCCAACCTGCTTTAGTTGCAGATTTACGCAGACTGGCAAGTCGCGCAAGCAATAAAGAAGAAGCGGTATTTGCCCAAAGAATGCTTAAAACATTGGCGGTAAATGGTGTGCAGCGGGCTGAGCCAAAAAATTGGGTAGGTAATACACCGATTTCTACCGATCTACCAGTTATTAAAAGTGATGAAGTATTAAGGATTTCACCTAGCTCACTTGAATCATTTACCGAATGCTCACTCAAATGGTTATTAGAGCAAAGTGGTGGCAAAGATGCTGATTCAACTGCGCAAGTCTTAGGAACTGCTATCCATGTAATTGCTGCCCAATTACTTGAGCAACCATCTCTTTCACTTGATCAATTAGAAGATAAGTTAAAAGGCGCATGGTCATTAATTGATATGAATAAGGGTTGGATTAAGGATTATGAGTATCGCAGGGCCGCTGCCATGCTTGAAAAGTTTTATAGTTGGAATTTAAAGAATAAGAACACACTGGTCGGTGTTGAGGAAAGATTTGAATTTAAATTGGGAAATGCGGTGGTCTCCGGTTCTATTGACCGAATTGAATTAACTGCTGAGAATAAGTATTACATTGTTGATTTAAAGACTGGTGCAACTGCTATCTCATATGACAAGGCGCTTGAAAACAAACAGTTGCAAAGCTATCAATTAGCGGTAGTAAATGATGGATTTAAAGAAAAGTTAGAACATCAAGAGGTTGCAGGTGCAGAGCTTGTTTTTGTTGGCGATCATAATGCTAAAGATGCTAAGCCTCGTCCGCAAGAAGAGGTAAAGGTTGATGAAGTGACTGCAGAGTTAACTCAAATAGCGCAAGGAATGAGTGATAAAAGTTTTGTTGCAACTATTAATGAGCGCTGCCGCACTTGCGCGGTTAAATCATCCTGCCCAATTCAAATTCAAGGTCAGGCGGTGATTGGTAAATGAGTATCAAGTACTCCGCGCTAGATATTGCCAAACGTATAAGCGCAGTTGATTCAACCTTTAGAGTGCCAACGGATGAGCAGATTCCAATTATTCAAGCACCACTTGCACCATCTGTTGTGATTGCAGGTGCTGGCTCTGGCAAAACTGAAACGATGAGTCAGCGAGTTTTGTATTTGGTTGCAAACTCGATTATTACGCCAGATCAATTACTTGGCCTTACTTTTACTAGAAAAGCAGCAGGTGATTTAGCAAAGCGCATTAAGTACCGACTTAAGCAGCTCAAGAGTGCGAATTTGTTACCTGATCACTTAGATGAATCTGAATTAACAGTATCTACCTATCACTCATATGCTGGCCGAGTTTTAGCAGATCATGCAATTCGAATTGGCATTGATGCTGATGCTGATCCAATTGGGGAAGCAGCAGCATGGCAGATTGCATTTGAAGAGGTAAGTAGGTTTGCTGGCAATGATTTACCAATTAATGGCTCACCAAACTCAGTTGTTAAAGAGGTCATGGATCTATCTACGCAATTAGCTGAAAATGATCGAAGCGCAGATGAGATTATTACTTATACTGAAAAACTATTAGCAAACCTTTCCGAGTTTTCAGACCGTCAAACAAATCCAGTACTTGAATTTAAAGAAGAGTTATCACAACGACTTGCAATCTTGCCGATCGTTGCTGCATTTGATAATCGTCGCAAACAACATGGCTTATTAACTTTTAATGATCATATGTCTATTGCAGCAAAATTGGTAGAAGAAAGTAAGCAAAACCATAATGATGATATTGGGATAATTGAGCGAAATAAATTTAAGGTTGTCTTACTTGATGAGTATCAAGACACCTCCTTTAATCAGATTAAGTTCTTATCTAATCTCTTTGGTAATAACCACCCGGTAACTGCAGTGGGAGATCCAAATCAAGCAATTTATGGCTGGCGGAGTGCCAGTTCTGAGACCTTA
>WLSX01000054.1 GCA_009705675.1 Actinomycetota bacterium
AATCTCAACTGGCAACGGTCCAGAGTTACCAATGCAGGTAACGCAACCGTAGCCAACTAAGTTAAAACCTAATTGCTCCATAAATGGAGTCAGGCCAGATCGATCATAGTAATCAGTTACAACTTTTGATCCCGGTGCTAGTGTGGTTTTAACCCATGGCTTGCTGGATAAACCCTTTTCCACCGCTTTTTTTGCAAGTAAAGCCGCGCCAATCATTACCGATGGATTAGATGTATTTGTACACGATGTAATCGAAGCAATAACTACATCGCCATTTGCAACAGTAGTTTGCTTACCATTTACCTTTACATCAATCTTATTTTTGCTTGTCTTATCTGTGAAATAGCTTGGTG
Source organism: Actinomycetota bacterium (assembly GCA_009705675.1). Next base: position 354 of record WLSX01000054.1, read on the forward strand.
CAACAGTTTGATATGAACTCTTAGCATCACTTAATGAGATTCGATCTTGTGGCCGCTTTGGTCCGGCAATAGATGGCACAACTGTTGCTAAATCTAACTCTAATTTCTCAGAAAAACGTGGCGAAGCAGATGGATCATGCCAAAGTCCATTTACCTTCGCATACTTCTCTACTAATTCAATTTGTTCACTTGTCCTACCAGTAAATTTCAAATATCGAATTGTTTCTTCATCAATTGGAAAAATTGCACATGTTGATCCGTACTCGGGGGACATATTTCCTATTGTTGCTCGGTTTGCCATTGGTAGCGCGCTAACGCCAGGACCATAAAACTCCACAAACTTTCCAACCACACCATGTTTGCGAAGCATTTGAGTAATTGTTAAAACTAAATCTGTTGCGGTAGTTCCAACTGGAAGTTGACCATTTAATTTAAATCCAACGACCTTAGGAATTAACATAGAAACCGGCTGTCCTAGTAATGCCGCCTCTGCCTCAATTCCACCAACTCCCCAACCAAGCACACCTAAGCCGTTAACCATGGTGGTGTGTGAATCTGTTCCGACTACGGTATCTGGATAGGCGCGAAGTGTTCCATCAACTACTCGACTCATTACAACTCTTGCTAAGTACTCAATATTTACTTGGTGAACAATTCCAGTTCCAGGTGGCACAACTTTGAATTCATCAAATGCACTTTGCCCCCAACGCAAGAACCGATAGCGTTCTTTATTCCTTTGGTATTCAATATCAACATTTTGTTCAAATGAATCCTTAGTGCCAAATAAATCTGCAATTACTGAGTGATCAATTACCAATTCTGCTGGTGAAAGTGGATTTACCTTTGCTGGATCCCCACCTAAATCAGCAATCGCCTCTCGCATAGTTGCAAGATCGACGATGCAAGGAACTCCGGTGAAGTCCTGCATGATTACTCGAGCTGGAGTAAATTGAATTTCAGTATCAGGTTCAACTGATGGGTCCCAATTTGCGAGCTTTTTAATTTGCTCTGCAGTTATATTGGCGCCATCTTCAGTGCGAAGTAGGTTTTCAAGTAAAACTTTTAAGCTAAATGGAAGATCCTTGGCTTCAGCAAAAGCAGTGATATCAAAAATTTCGTAACTTTTGCCGGCTACTTCTAGTGTGGTTTTGGCCTTAAATGAGTTCTTACTCAACGCCCCACACCCACTTTCTATTTCTTAACGCTAATCCTATCTCTTTACGGGTGAAAATCCAGCCACGCACTCGATGTGCTGAGTCATTGGGAAAAGATCAAAGGCTTGGATGTGATCTAACTTATAACCAGACTCTTCTAAAGTTTTTGCATCTCTAGCTAATGCTGCTGGATCACATGCAACATAAACAATTTTTCGCGGCCTAAATTTCACCATCTGCTGAATAACAACTTCGCCGGCGCCAGTTCTTGGTGGATCAAGCAATATCAAATCTGCTCGTTTAACAACTGCTAGTTGTTGCGCAACTAAACCTTGTAAAATTTTTACGTTTTCTTTATTTAAAAATATCTTACGTGCATCTGTAATCGCAGTTTTATCACTCTCAATTAATGTAACAAAACCACGGTCGCCGACCTCTTTAAGGATTGCAGCGGCAAATAAACCAACGCCGGAGTAAAGATCACAAACATTGTCACCATTTTTTATTCCAAGCAAAGCTAGTACCGCTTTTGTTAACTCGACAGGGGCTGCTTTATGGCTTTGCCAGAAAGATACTGGTGAGATTTTAAATGAATTACCACCAACTTGTTCAACAATCTGAGTTGGTCCGCTAATACTTCTGCCAGATCTCATTACTGAAATTTCATTTGTGCTTGAAACCGCCACCTCAACTCGAGCATCTGATTTCCAACTTCTACCCGATAGCTCAGCAACATTCATTCGTTCATCGGCAATTAAACAATCCTTGATCTCAACTACTTCATTACTCCTAGCACCAAAGAATCCAATCCCACCTTGAGGTGAGACTGCGAAATCCATTCGGGTGCGCCAGTGCAATCCATTTGTTGGCTCAAGTGCTTGAACTTTTAAATCAAAACCTAATGCATCTAAATCCATCTTTCCGATTCTTAAGAACTGCTCTTTTACTATTGCACTCTTATATTCTCGTTGCGCATTTATTTCAATATGTTGGAAATCGCAACCGCCACAGCTGCCAGCGTATTTACAAGGTGGTGATACTCGATTCTCTGATGGTTTTAATACTTCAATTACATCAGCATGGGCAATCTTTGAGCTGACTGATGTTATTTTTATTTTTACTAACTCATCTGTGATGCCATGTCGAACAAAAATAACTTGTCCGTTATAACGTGCGACAAAGTGACCGCCATGTGCAACCGGGCCAATTTGGACCTCGATTACTTCACCCACTTTTAACCGCTCTTGAGCGTTTGATTCCATAGGAGTGAGCCTATGGGTGTAAGTTGTACTTTGTGCACGTAGTAATAATGGGTTGTGGTCGCGTCGGTTCGACCTTGGCGGTTGATCTTGAAAAAGCCGGACACACCGTTGCCGTTATCGACCAAAACCGTGAGGCCTTTCGAAGACTAGGTGCTGACTTCAATGGCCGAACAATTGCTGGTGTTGGCTTTGATCGGGACACTTTACTGGAAGCTGGAATTGAAAAAGCAGATGCATTTGCCGCCGTTTCAAATGGTGATAACTCAAATATTTTAGCTGCGCGAGTTGCTCGAGAAAATTTTGGCGTTAAGAACGTAGTTGCAAGAATTTATGATCCAGGTAGAGCTGAAATTTATCAACGCCTTGGTATTCCAACAGTTGCCACTGTTCTTTGGACGACTGATCAAATTATGCGGCGACTAACTCCAGATGGAACAAAATCTGAATGGCGTGATGCAACTGGCACAGTTGAACTAGTTGAGGTCAGTCTTCACAAAGGTTGGTATGGAGAACCAGTTACATTAATTGAGAAAAATACCGATGCCAGAGTTGCCTTTATTACCCGCTTAGGTGAAGCATTACTTCCAGATGAACACACTGTGTTGCAAGAGGGAGACCTTGTGCATGTCTTTGCAAAAGATAAGAAGATATCTGCAATAGAAAAATCACTTTCTAAATCACCAGAGGGTGCCTAATGAGAGTTGCCATTGCCGGAGCTGGAAATGTTGGCAGAGCCATTGCCCGTGAGTTGTTAGAAAACGGCCATCAAGTATTGTTAATTGATAAAGATCCAAAAGCATTAAAAATGGATTCTGTTCCCAATGCTGAGTGGTTATTAGCTGATGCATGTGAAATTACAGCTTTAGACCAAGCAAAGTTAGATGGCTGTCAGGTTTTAGTCGCCGCAACTGGTGATGACAAGGTTAATTTAGTTACATCTTTGCTAGGAAAGACTGAGTACGGAGTACCCCGCGTAGTTGCTCGGGTTAATCACCCAAAAAATGAATGGATGTTTGACTCATCTTGGGGCGTAGATGTTGCAGTATCGACACCAAGAATTATTTCAGCATTAGTTGAAGAGGCAGTGAGTGTTGGCGATGTAGTTCGTTTGTTCTCATTCCGAAAGGGTGAAGCAAACTTAGTTGAGATTACCTTGCCAGATACTGCAAAATGTTGTGGCCGGACTGTTTCTGAAGTTGAATTACCAGAGAACGCTTCCCTTGCTGCAATCGTTCGTGACGGCCATGTAATTACGCCAAAGGATCACGATGTATTTTCAGCTGGCGATGAACTTCTATTTGTAGCATCTGCAAAGGCGGAAGAAAAACTTAAGTCCTGCTTTATTTAATTAATTTTAGTTGTAGGTGTCTTTCTTAGTACTTGCCAAGTTCCCCAAGCAGTAGCAATAAAAAGTGGGTATCCCATTACTAATCTTGCAGTACCAAGTGCATTAACATTTCCACTCTTATACAGCGGATACTGAACCAGCAATCGTGCAGTGAACATTGCAACCCATAACCAGCCAGCAGTTATGTAAGCCTTTAATCTGGCCGGATCTTTACGCCACATTAAATTCTCACCCAAGATAGGTCCAAGCATTACTCCTAATACCGGCCACTTAACTAAATTTGTAACTGTAT
>WLSX01000055.1 GCA_009705675.1 Actinomycetota bacterium
ATTTAATCTCTGGTGTAACTGTTGCCATAGTGGCTTTACCGTTAGCAATTGGCTTTGGCATTATAGCTGGTATGAGTGCTGCAGCCGGAATCTCCACTGCAATTATTGCCGGCTTTATTGCAGGTCTATTTGGTGGCTCTCGGTTTCAGGTAAGTGGACCAACTGGTGCAATGACTGTGGTTTTAATCCCAGTTATTAATAAGTTTGGTATCGCTGCAATTCCAACTCTAGGGTTGATGGCTGGCTTGATTGTGATTGCTATGTCACTTATTCGATTAGGAAGTTTGATAAATAAAGTTCCAAATTGTGTAGTAGAGGGCTTTACAGTTGGGATTGCAATCGTTATCTCACTCCAACAACTTCCTTTTGCATTTGGTGTTATAAAAGGTGAGGGTGATCGGACATTAGTAGTCGCAATACATACCGTTCAAAAAGCGGTGGCAATTGGAGTACATTGGCAAACACTTCTCGTAGTTTTTATCACCTTAGCTATTAAATTTAACATCGTCAAAATTGTAGAATCTTTTAAGATTAGAATGTATTTTCCGGCAAGTTTTTCTGCCTTGTTATTAACAACCTTAATAGTAAAAGCTTTCGATTTTAATGTTGCAACAATCGGAAATATACCTCGCAATGTTTCGACCTATACCTCACCGATTTTAAGTTCAGGTGAGTATTTGAGTTTAATTACTCCAGCATTATCTATTGCAGTATTAGTTGCAATTGAATCATTACTTTCAGCACGAGTTGCCGATGATATTTCAAATGTTCCAAGTGACAAAAAATTCCAACCTAATCAAGAATTATTTGGACAGGGGTTAGCAACCACACTTGCTTCAGTTTTTGGTGGTATGCCTGCAACTGGAGCAATTGCGCGGACAAATGTGAATGTTAGGTCAGGTGCTTCTACCCGCTTAGCATCGATGATTCATTCAGTTGTCTTACTAGTAATAGTTATTTTTCTAGCACCAATATTTTCACAAATACCAAGTGCTGCTATCGCTGGTGTTTTAATCGGAACAAGCTTTAGAATCTTTAATAAGGCATCGATGCTGGAGATATTTAAATCTTCGAAAAGTAATATTTTTATCTATATTGCTACTGCAGTTGTTACCGTCAGCGTAGATCTAATTTGGGGAATTGGTTTTGGAATTGCTCTTTATTTACTAATTAATCTAGTTAAAAAGAGCAATTCCTAATTATTAAAAAGTTGTAACTGGGCAGGTAAGTGTTCTAGTAATACCAGGCACTGCTTGCACTTTTGCTAAAACAGTACGGCCTAGATCTTCCATGCTTGCAGATTCAGCTCTCATAATTACATCGTAAGGACCAGTGACACCCTCGGCTATTGTTACGCCAGCTATTGCAGAGACAGCTTTAGCAACACTGGAAGCCTTACCAACTTCAGTTTGAATAAGAATGTAAGCCTGAACAGACATTTCTTGCCTTTCAATTTATAGCCTCGTGTTCAGCAATGAACCAAAGCGATATTAAAGGGTAGCCTATAGCGAGTTAATTGGGGAGTGCCATTGATTGAATCTGAAGCAACGCTGATCCAGCGGCTACGCGAGCTATTTCACACCGGATTACAAACAGGTGTTGAAGTAGGGATAGGGGATGATGCTGCCGTTATTTCCCCATCGAGTAGCAAATTAGTTGCAACAGTGGATATGGCAATCGAAGGTGTTCATTTTCGGCGAGACTGGTCAACACCATTTCAAATTGGCGCAAAGTTAACTACTGCAAATCTTGCAGATATATTTGCAATGGGAGCGACCCCAAAATATCTACTTGTAGCTGCTGCAATAACAGAGGTAAATAACTTGGAGGTAGTTACTGAATTAGCGAACGGGATTAAATCTGTTGCAGATAAGTTTGAAGTTACAGTAATTGGGGGAGATTTAAGTAAGAGTGAAAAAATGAGTCTTAGTATCACAGCCCTTGGGCATTTGAATAAAAATCCAATCTTACGCAGTGGGGCAAAAGTAGGTGATCTTGTTTATGTGTCAGCACTTCCTGGTCTTTCAGCTGCTGGCCTTGCAATTTTAAGCAGAGGTTTAGATAGACCTAGGTATGTGGTTGAAGCACATTTGAATCCAAAACTTACTGCTCCTAAAGAACTAATAGCGGTCGCAACTTCAATGTGTGATATCAGCGATGGAATTGCGACAGATGGCTCTAATATTGCTATTGCATCTGGGGTAAATATTGATTTGAGTAAGCAACTAATATCGAATGCAGATGGATTTAAAGATTTGTTAGAGCTAGCAAATGAACTTGGCGAAGATGTCTTTGATTGGATTCTTTCTGGTGGAGAGGATCACTTCTTTTTAGCAACGGTTAATCCTAAAAATGCTAATAATGACCTAGGAATTCAAATTGGTGTTGTAAAAGAAGGCAAAAACCAAATAACAGTTGATGGTGAAATTATTCAAAAGGCTGGGTACCAGCACTTTTAATTAACGAACTGCTTTACCTGCCTTAAGGCATGAGGCACAAACATTCTTGCGCTTAGTTTGTCCGTTAATAATTGTGCGAATTCTTTGAATATTTGGATTCCAACGACGGCGGGTAGCACGCTTTGAGTGGGAGACATTGTTGCCAAAGCTTGGTGCTTTTCCACATAGATCGCATACTGAAGACACTTTAAAACTCCCTTTATTTCGCTGGTTTCTTATTTAGAGGCGAAAGATTACCTCGCAAAGGTATTAAATGGCTAATCCGGTGGGTAATTACGCGCAGTTGGCTAGTTGGTCTTGGATACTTCCACCATGGCCTCCCTCTCTACCCGATTAACAAATATCGTCGGCGATCGCACTGCGCAGGTATTAGAAAAGTCATTTGGAATCACAACCGTCAATGAACTGCTTAGACATTATCCACGCAGGTATGTGGTTAGAGGTGAGTTAACTGATATTTCAACATTATTAGCCGATGATGAAGTAACTATCTTGGCCGAGATTCAAGCAGTTAATTTAAGGCGAGCTAATGGCAAGAATATTCTTGAGGTAGTAGTTACAGATGGAAGTGCAAAATTATCATTAACTTTCTTTAACCAAGCCTGGCGTGAGAAAGATCTAAAAGTTGGTCGGGTTGGGCTTTTTGCGGGCAAAGTTGGAGTTTTTAAAGGCAAACGTCAGTTATCGCATCCTGATTATCAATTAATTCCAGATGGAAATGATGTTGATGCAGCAGTTGCCGAATTTGCTGGAAAGTTTTTACCGGTATATCCGGCTACGGCAAAGTTACCTTCTTGGAAAGTAATGCAGTGTGTGAATTTAGCGCTTAACTCAATGGATGATTTGCCAGATTATCTTCCAGTTGAGATAGCACAGGAGTTTAAATATCCAAGTTTAGAAAAAGCTTTTCATGATATTCATCAACCACCAGATTTAGATTCAGCTGAAAATGCCAGGCAGCGGCTTACATTTGATGAGGCACTATTGTTGCAATTACTACTTGGTCAGCGACGAAATGAAATTCTTAAGCTAAGTACTAAATCACGCACCCCTAATACACCGGTCTTAGTTGCAGCCTTTGAAGCTAAATTGCCCTTTAAGTACACATCTGGTCAAATTGAGGTAAATGCGGAGATTGAAAAGGATTTATCAAATAAATACCCAATGCACAGGCTTTTACAAGGCGAGGTAGGTTCTGGAAAAACTGTAGTAGCCCTTCGAGCAATGTTATCTGTAGTTGATTCATCTGGTCAGGCAGCACTGCTTGCACCTACTGAGGTTTTAGCACAGCAACATTATCGAACAATTACAAAACTTCTTGGTGAACTAGCCCAAGCAGGTACGTTGCAAGCCGGTGCGATCGGTACACAAGTTGAATTATTAACTGGCTCATTATCTGCTGCTGCTAAAAAAGAGATTCACGCAAAGCTTGCAAGCGGACAAACTGGAATTGTTATCGGTACCCATGCACTTATATCTGATGGTGTTACCTTCAATGATCTTGGATTAGTAATTGTTGATGAGCAACATAGATTTGGCGTTGAGCAACGAGATGCGCTGCGCATGAAGGCAAAGCAGCCACCTCACCTACTTGTAATGACTGCAACACCAATTCCTCGGACCGTTGCCATGACAGTCTTTGGTGATTTAGATATTTCAACTTTACGTGAATTACCAGGTGGTCGAGTTGCGATCACAACTCATTTAATTCCAGTACTTGAAAAACCTCATTTTTTAAATAGAGCATGGGAGCGAGTTAAGGAAGAGGCAGCTAAAGGACATCAGATTTATATTGTTGCCCCTCGGATTATTAATCCCAATAAAAAGCTAACCGAACGAGAAATTGCCGCCGCTCAGTTATTAGGTGAGGAATTATTAGACAACGAAGAAATGACTGCAGTTGAGGAGTTAGCACCACAACTAGCAACTGGTGCGCTTA
>WLSX01000056.1 GCA_009705675.1 Actinomycetota bacterium
TAAGTGGAATTCAATTAATTGGCTGCGCGGTGGTGTTATTTGGTATTTACTTAGCCGATAAAGCCAGAGCAACGGTAGGTAAATAATGAGTGAGTTTGATGATTTGTTTGCAGCAAATACGGAGTTTGTAAAAGAGTTTAAATCTCAGGATTTAACTGGGCAGGCCAAAAAAGGCTTAGCAATTGTTACTTGTATGGACTCAAGAATTGATCCGCTCCGAATTATTGGCATGAAAGCTGGGGATGCAAAGATTTTAAGGAACGCTGGCGCAAGAGTTACTGAGGATGTGCTGCGAACATTAATTCTTGCTACGAACCTCTTAAGTGTTAATCGAGTACTTGTTATGCCCCATACTGATTGCAAGATGGCCAGCGGAAGTGAAGAACAAATTCATGCTGCAATCTTTGAAAAGAGTGGCATTGATACTAGAAGTATTGAAATTAGAACTGTTACCGATCAATTAGCCGCTTTGAAATCTGATTTGATAAGAATCGAGCAATTTCCATTACTACCAAAAGGTATTGTGATAGTTGGTGCGATTTATGATGTTAAGAGCGGAAAACTTACAAAGATTTAGAATTTAGTAAAGTAATAATTTTGTTTGTAAGCCAAATTTGCTCATTTATTCTACTTTGAAAATTTTCACTAGCTACGTACTCATACATTGTGTAAATGGGATTATCATTTAATCCTCCGCTATTGATAAAGTCAATTTTAGTCTTTCCGTTGATCTTCCAGCTTCCAATTTTTTCTGGGAAATAACCTACGGTCATATCAATTTTAAACTTATCTGGTAAAGCCAAACTAATATTTAGTGTTTCGTTATGTTTAAGCCAACTTAAATTTATTGAAATATCTTCTTTGTGCCCTGAAAATAATTCTCCAACGAGCCCAAGATCATGCTGAATCCAGTCCCAAGCTGGATTTATATATGTGCGCTCAATTGGACCGCCTCGATTAATAAAAATACTTTGGAAATTTTTATCACTACTAATTGAATTTTTCTCTTGTGCCCAAATCTTACTGTGCTTCCAAGGTTCAGACAGATACAATCGATTAGAAGTTTGGTTAAAAATATTTATAGTTGCCTCAAGCTCTTCGATATTTGTTGCAAATGGTTTTTCAATTATTACTTTATTATTATGAGTGGCGATTTTGTTTAAAATTTCTATTTGTAGGTTTGGCCTCGTTGCAATCCAAATATTTTGATTATCTATGGATTGTGAAGTGGTTTCAGGGCTAAAGCTTAAAAATTTCCTAGCCCCTATGGAAGATACATTTAATTCTTTGTTATTGGATTGAATTATCGAGTTTATTTTTCTTGGCCAAGCACCAGATCCTATAATTAGTAAATTATGGTTAGAGAATTTCACTTGTGTAGTTATCTTTAGTCCAAGTAAAAAACCTTTGGAGCCCATCTTCAATTTCAACTTTGGGTTCAAAATTTAATTCATTTGAAATTCTTGAAATATCTGGGCATCTGCGGTTTGGTTCATCCGCAGGATACGTAGATGGGTATTGAATTAATTCGACTTTTATATCTTTCTTAAGTACTTTTTTAATTATCTCTGAAAGCTCAATCATGCTTACTTCTGGCTTTGGGTTTCCGACATTAAAGACATCGGGTGTTTTAGAGTCAAGTAGGATTTTCATGAAACCAGTAATTGCATCGGAGATATAGCAAAAGGTCCGAGTTTGATTACCACTGCCATATATTTTTAATGGTTCATTTTTTGCAATTTGAGCAGCAAAGTTTGGTAGTACGCGGTAGTCCTTAGGCATCATCCCAGGCCCATAAACGTTAAATGGACGAGCAACACAAACATGGACATCAAAATATGTTTGATAAATCCAACAAAGCGTCTCTCCTAATCGTTTTGATTCGTCATAACAGGCTCTAGGTCCACGGGTTGATACGTTTCCACGATAATCCTCATTAGTCGGTACAAACTCTGGGAATGGGTCGCCGTAGATTTCAGATGAAGAAAAAAACAGCATTCGTGATTTATCGGTTTTTGCTCTCTCTAAAAGAGCCTTTGTTACATTTATGGTTACATCAATTGTAAGTAAGGGGTTAGCTCGGTAGTGCTCAGGGGAAGCAATTCCTGCGGTATGAATAATAAAATCAAACTTATTGGGAAGTTGTGAACCAATACTTGCATCACCAACTATCCATTCAACATTTTTATCATCTCTTAAAATATTATTACCGGCCGGCTTACCGGAAGTAATGTAGTTATCAAGAGCAATAATTATTATTGGTTTACCACTATATATCTGATTTGAATAAGTTAGTAAAGACATAAAATATCTGCCTAAGAAACCAGCCGCACCGGTAACTAAAACAGTTTTACCATGCATATTTTTAATACTAGTTTCGATAGATTTATAGATCTCTTTTATGTCATCTTCTAAAACCATCTCCATTAGATTTCTACCTTCTCTACCATAGGAAAGAACACTACTCCATTAGAGTTATTTGGGACCCAACTATGTAATTTTTTCACTATTTCAGCCTTAAGATTCCATGGAAATATAAAACAAATTACGCCAAAATCCCTCGCTGCTTCATCCTTTAATAGTACTTGCTTCATTTGTTCAGTAGATATTATTTCAAATCCTGAGCCTGGCAAATACTTGTTTTGCTTACTTAGGTTGTCATCAATAATTCCAACTAAGTCAATTTTTTCTAAATCCATTTGCGCCAGAAAAGTAACAACTTTTGCTGGGGCACCGTATCCAATATACCTAGACTTAGATTTCATTTGAAAATCATTCATGACTTTACTTACTGAAAGTTTGATCATATTGATTTTTTCTTCAATTAATTCTAAAACTTTCTCACTGTCTAATTTCAAGACTTTTTCCTCCTCAACAATTTCTTGAACAGAACTATCTACTTGTATTTTCTGATCTTTGGATAGAAAAAATCTTAAACTTCCTCCATGTGAAGGTATTTTTTCAATGCTTATCATCTTAAAGCCAAAATCTTTACAAAAAATTTCCATCGAAATTGCTGTGTGATAAGACATGTGCTCATGGTAAATCGTGTCAAAAATACCATCAGTTAAAATATATTTTAAATGTGCCACTTCAAATATAAATAAGCCATCTGAATCTAGAATTTTTGACACATTTTTAAAGGCTTCTCTTAGGTCTTCAATGTGTGCAAATACATTGTTACCGAGAACTATTGAAGCTTTACCGTGAGTGCTTAATATTTCATTTACTGTTTTTTCATCGAAGTATGAGTTATAAACTATTTGGTTATTGCCAACACATTCTTTTGCTAGATACTCAGATGGCTCTACTCCGATGGCCTTGATATCTCTTTTTAGTAAAGAGCTAAGCAATATTCCATCATTGCTTCCAACCTCTAAAACGTAATTGCTTACTGGATATTTACTAGCAATTAGCTCTGCGAGTTTGTCAAAATGGTTAATGAAAAAATTTGAAGTTCCGGACTTATATACGTACTCATCAAATAGCCTTTTAGGGTTAACGATGTGCTTAAGTTGAACATGCTTGCATTTACTGCACATTACAAGTTCTAGAGGAAATTTTTGCGCTTCTCTTGCAGCTATTCGTGTTGGATAAAGTTCATTAGCTGGTGGGGTATCTTTTAATTTTAAAGTTTTATTATAAAAATCTCCAGCACACAGCCGACAGTTACTTAAAGTTTTAAACATTTACACAAAAAAATTATCAGGTAGTCTTTTAGTGTCAGCCTCATAATTTTCCTGAACCCGGCTTAATTCTGATATCGCTATAAAGACAGAGTCCTCTAAAAAAACCATCTTGTGTGGCGCTTTTGATGGGGTATAAACCATCTCGCCAGCATTCACGATAACTGAGTTTTCTAAATTATCTTGCATATCTGACTTCCAAAAATATTTCATACTGCCAGAAACCATATAGCTTAAATGCCAGTCGTGATCGTGCACATGATTTGCTCGAACTGAATTTGCTTTTGAAGTAATAACTGCAACATCCCCCAGCTTGCCATCAGCGATATTTTTAATACTTCCTCGTTTGTCAACAAAATTCTGTGGAATAAGAACTTTAGGATAAGGAGCAAAATGTTCTTGATTAAATATAGAACTAAGAGTTTTTGGGATAATCACATGCCTACTATATCAAATTAAATTAATTATCTTTAACAAAGTTCTCTTTGGTTGGAAAGTTTGCGGCCATATCGGTAAAGCGAGCAAGGTGAAGTTGGGCTGATACGGTAATTGTTCTAGTTGGACCATTACGGTGCTTTGCCACAATCAAATCTGCCTCACCTGATCGATTTTGTGAGTCATATAAATCTTCACGGTGTAACAAGATAACCACATCTGCATCCTGCTCAATCGAACCAGATTCACGAAGATCAGA
>WLSX01000057.1 GCA_009705675.1 Actinomycetota bacterium
CAGCGCATACCAATCTCAAGACGAACTGCGCCCAATAAACTTTGTGATGAAGCGATACTTCCAGCTGCAAAGAAAATAGCATCACCATTCTTTGCTCCAACTTTGGCCGCAATTCCGGCACTTTCCTTCTCGGAAAGGTTCTTTGCTACTGGTCCAGAAAGAGTTCCATCTGCACCAACTAAAATATAAGCCAAGCCTTTTGCACCCCGTGCCTTAGCCCAATCCTGCCACGCATCTAACTCACGACGTGGTGTATCAGCACCTTTTGGCATGACCACCGCACCGACATACTCAGCTTGAAAAACCCTAAATGAAGTCTCTTTAAAAAACTCTGTTACATCAACTATTTTATTATCAAAGCGTAAATCTGGTTTATCTGAACCATAATCCTTCATTGCATCTTTATATGTCATATGAGGGATTGGCAGTGGAATTTCATAACCGATTACCTTTTCAAAAACTGAATACAAAACCTTTTCAGCTATTGAAATAACATCGGCTTGATCAGCGAATGAGATCTCAATATCTAATTGAGTGAACTCGGGCTGGCGATCAGCTCTAAAATCTTCATCTCTAAAACATCTAGCTATTTGGTAATAACGTTCCATTCCAGCAACCATCAACAATTGCTTAAATAATTGAGGTGATTGTGGCAGCGCATACCAAGATCCAGGTTGAAGTCGAACTGGAACTAGAAAATCTCTAGCACCCTCAGGGGTTGAGCGAGTTAGGTATGGGGTTTCAATCTCTAGAAAATCAGAGCTTGCCATTACATCCCGGATGGCAGTTGTTACCTTAGAGCGTAACCGTAAATTTTTGGCTGGGCCTTCTCTGCGCAAATCTAAATACCGATACTTAAGTCGGACCTCTTCTGAAATATTTCCAATATCACCACTATCTACTGGGAAAGGAAGAGCGGCTGCTTCACTTAATACTTCAAGAGATTCACAAACAACCTCAATCTCACCCGTTGCAATATCTTTATTTTCATTACCAGCAGGCCTAAGTTTGACTGTGCCAGTTATCAATACACACCATTCAGCCCTTAACTCTCCGGCAATTTTTTCATCATTAATTACAACTTGAACTGCACCAGTTGAGTCTCGCAAATCAATAAATGCAACTCCGCCATGGTCACGTCGCCGCGCTACCCAGCCAGCTAAAACAACCTTTGTGCCAACACCTTTGGCATTAAGTGAGCCGGCATCATGGGTACGAAGCATTAAATTGAATTTCCTACTCTTTTAATTAATTCAGATGCGGTAAGGCTACTAGAAATGAGTTGTCCGTTGCTCATCAATTTCAAATCACACTTTCCGTTGGAGATCTCATCATCTCCAATTACTAGGCTATATAACGCCCTGCTCTTATCAGCTGCCTTCATTCCGCCTTTAAGTCCACGATCACCATATGCCATATCGCAGGTGATACCAGCTGCCCTTAACTGCGAAAGTATTTTAAATCCTTCATTTTTACCTTGTTCAGTGATTGGCACAATAAATAATTTAATTTGATTAAGTTCTACAGGTAAAGAATTTTCTGCAAGTGCTGCCATCAGAATCCGATCAACACCTAGGCCAAATCCAATTCCACTGACATCAGATCCGCCTAGTGAGTTCATTAACCCGTCATAGCGACCACCGCCGCCAATTCCAGATTGAGCGCCAAGTAAGGCATGATCAAACTCAAATGTGGTTCCGGTGTAGTAATCAAGACCTCGAACCATTCTTGGGTTAATTGTGTACTCAATACCAATCTCTGTAAGCAATCGCTTTACCTCTTCAAAGTGAGATTTACTTTCACTGTTGAGGAAATCCAATAGAAGCGGGGCCTTTGCCATCGCCTGCTTTATCTCATCTCGCTTATCATCAAATAGTCGAAGTGGATTTAATTTAGATCTAGCAATGGTTTCATCATCTAGTTTTAATGTTGATATGAACTTAACAAGTTCAGTTCGGTGTGCCGCCCTACTGCTTGAATCACCAAGGGAGGTGATATTTAATTTATACTGCTTAAGCCCTAAAGCTTTAAAAGCTGAATCTGCGACAGCGATTACCTCAACGTCTATCTCTGGATCGTTATAACCAATTGCTTCAATTCCTACCTGATAAAACTGTCGATAACGACCGGCTTGAGGTCGTTCTGCTCGAAAAAAGGGACCGGTATAGAAAAGTTTTACAGGCAGCTGCCCGCGATCTAAATTATGTTCAATTACAGCTCGCATTACACCAGCTGTGCCCTCTGGTCTAAGTGTTATCGAACGTCCGCCGCGATCTTCAAATGTATACATCTCTTTACTAACAACATCAGTTGATTCACCAACTCCACGGGTAAAAACTTCCGTATCTTCAAATACTGGGAGCTCAATTAATGAATAACCAGCTAATTTTGCGCTATTAATTAATTTATCTCGTACAAACTCAAACTGATCAGAGTTTGGTGGAAAGTATTCACTCACTCCTTTAGGCGCCTGAAACTTACTCAAGGTTCACCGCCCAATCTGATCTAAGAAATCACTTTGCAGGTAAGGGTTCCTTACGCGCTCTATGGCGATTGTAGTTTGCCCACCATGCCCAGGCAGGACATTTAGCTCATCAGGAAGTGTCAAAATTCGCTCCCGCAAGGTTTTGCGCATATCACTTGCTGATCCAGTGGGCAGATCTGTTCTACCAATACTGCCAGCGAACAAAACATCCCCAGAAATTAGTTGCTGGTTATCGACGGTATACAAAACTGAACCCTTGGTATGGCCAGGTGCAAAGATCGCACCGATCTGCAAGCCAGCAATTTCAAAATGCGAAAAGTCTTCTACCTCAATTACATCTGATGGCTCCATAAACTTATCTCCACCAAAAGTAGCTATTAATTGCTCGCTTACTCCGCCTTTATCGATTGCGCCAGTTGGATCAGTTAGCAAAAATCGATCCGCACCAGTTATAAATGTGCGCATTGGTATTTCTTTAGTTAAGGGAAGCACAGAGAAAATATGATCTAGGTGGCCATGGGTAATTAATATAGCCACTGGCTTTAAGTTGTGCTCCGAAACTTTTTCGACAATGTTTTTAACTAAGTTTGGCTTTGCAATACCTGGGTCAACAATGATGCACTCTTGGCCAATGCCGGTAGCTAATATCCAGCAATTGGTTTCAAAATAGGGTGCTATGACGCGATCAATTAGCATTTATCACCCCTATTTCTGATCTCTTTTTACGACCAAATTTCCCTAAATTCAGGTGATTAGGCTATCTTTTAGCCAGCACCAAACCCAGTAATCAATGGCGCAAATGCGAAATTGATTACTACGCCACCCCACATAACGAAATCTGCGAAGCAGAGATCGCGCAACGAAAGGTAATTAATATGGAGAATACAACTACACCTAACCTTTCAAATACTGGGGCTGCAGCAGCACTTATTGGTGATCCAGCAAAATTTGGCCGAGTCGGCGAAGATGGAACAGTTTACGTAATTACTCCGACTGGCGATCGTGCAGTTGGTTCATATCCAGGCAAAACAGCGGATGAAGCACTTGCTTACTTTGTTAAAAAATTTGAAATGGCAGCATCTGAAGTTGCACTCCTTGCCGCACGCATCAGGTCTGGCGCAATGGTCCCAAGTGATGCGCATGAGGCAGTTAATAAATTGCGGACTCAAATTTTAGAATTAAATGGTGTCGGTGACCTTGCAAATCTTGCTCAATCATTAGAAAAAATTCCAGCACTTATCACCGAGCATGAAGGTGCATATCAGGCCCGTAAAGCTGCACAGAATGCAGAGCGTGAAGCCCGTAAGGTAGAGGCTGCTGCAATAAAGGAGAAAATTGTCGCTGAAGCAGAATCTCTAATTGAATCTGTAGCATGGAAGGTAACAACTGCAAGATTAAAAGAATTGCTAGATGATTGGAAAAAAGCGCCAAGGCTGGATAAAAAGGTAGATGCAGCGCTTTGGAAAAGATTCTCATCTTCAAGAAATAAATTTGATAAACGCCGTCGAACTCATTTTTCAAACCTTGATTCTGAGCAAAAAAAGGTAGCTACTACTAAAGAATCTATAGTAAAAGAAGCTGAAAGCCTTGCTAACTCTAGAGAGTGGCTAAACACTGCAAAGAAATATAAAGAGTTAATGGATCAATGGAAGGCTGCTGGTCGAGGAAAGAAATCGGCCGATACCGCGCTTTGGAACAGATTTAAAACTGCTCAAGACACTTTCTTTAAAGCAAAAAATACCGATATGGATAAACGCAAGGGATCAATGGTTGAGAACTTAGCAAAACGAGAAGCTATGATCGTTGAGTTTGAGGCATTGTTGCCGATAACTGATTTCAAATCTGCTAAAAAGAAGTTTTATGATCTGATGGGCAA
>WLSX01000058.1 GCA_009705675.1 Actinomycetota bacterium
AATACGGGTTGCATCAATATTTTTCTGAATGAATGGGGCTTCCTTGGTGGATTCAGATGGTTTAACTTGAAATTGTTGAATTGTTGCAGGATACACACCGGCAATTAGAACCGATGCAATCACCATTAATGCCACACCTGCAGTTGGCAATAACCATGATTTTCTAACAATGTTAGCAAAAAATAGCAAGGAGCAAACTACTGCGATGGCTGCCAAAATGGATTTGGCTGGAAGCACTGCATTCACATCAGTGTAGGTAAGACCCGTAATTAACTTTCCCTCTTTTAAAGTAAGGGCAAAACGATCAAACCAATATGCAACTGCTTTAAGCAATACTAGAAGTCCAAGTAAAATTGAAAGTTGCACTCGAGCCGCAACAGTTGTGCGATCTTCTTTGACTTGCGTGCGAATACCACCATAGATGTAATGAACAGCTGCTGCGGCAAGTAATGCCAAAATTATGGTCGAAATACCCCAACCTATTAATGATTGATACATCGGTAACTTAAAGGCAAAGAATGAAATATCTTTACCAAATTGTGGATCTACCGTTCCAAAGCTTGTCGCATTCTTAAATAACAACCATTCCTGCCAAAGTTTTGAGCCAGCACTACCAGCAAAATAGAAAAGGGTTAGAAATACACCAATTCCTACGAGCCTTCGAACTGGTTCAAGTTGGGCTCGATATCTCTCTAAGTTATCAGCTTCAACCGCTACTGGAACATAAATTGGACGCTTGCGAAAAGCTATATAAATATTTGCGGTTATAAATATGGAGGTAATAAGTCCAAATCCTATGAATAAATATATTTTAGTAAATAATGTTGTTTGCCACACATTCACAAAATCAACTGAGCGATACCAAAGTAAATCAGCATAAAAACTACTTGAAGAAATTAATATGCTGCCTAATATAAATAGAACAACAGCAGTAATTGTTAGTGGGCTAACCCGACGCTTACCTGGACCACGATTTCCGAATGGGTTTGGAAAAGAACCACCAAATCCACTTCCGCCAAATGGGTTGTTATTACGATTAAATCCGCCGCCACCTAAGCCTGAGTTACTCATGGCCAAATCTTATCTATATCTAGGAGGCAGTTGCACAGCTTGGATATGTGGCATCAGCAGGCAGATTCAGCACTGAAATTGCCTCGGTCAGTGTGGCGACCGGCACAATTTTCATATCATTTTTACTTCCGCTATTGGTCAATTGATCTTTGTTTTTAATGTCAGTGCAATTCTCAATTGGTGCAAGAAATATCTTTACGCCATCTTTCTTGGCTCCAATAATTTTCTCAGCAATTCCTCCGATTGGACCGACTTGGCCATCTGCGGTAATTGTTCCAGTCCCAGCAATATTTCGTCCTCGAATTAAATCAGCTGGAGTTAGTTTTTCAACTACACCGAGAGCAAATACCAGTCCACCGCTTGGCCCGCCGGTCTCAGCTAATTGAATTTTAACTTGAAAAGGAAAGTTAAAATTTTGTTGAATGTTTACACCAATAAATGCAGAGCCATCATCTCGAGCAGATAATTTAATCTGCTTTGTAATAATTTCACTTTCAGATCGCAAGACCTTAATTGATACTAAATCTCCTGGTTGTTTTTGATCTAAATACCTCATGATTTCAGAGGCTGATTCAAACTTTTTATCATCAACACTTAATACGATATCTGATTTATATAATAATTTGTTTGCATTAGTTTGATCATTTACCTCAGTTATTACCAACTTTGAAGTGCTTTTGTAACCTAAATAAGTTAGAGCCGCTGCAGTTGCATTAGTTTGCGAACCACTCATCTCCTCTGCGCCATTCTTCATTGAATCTGCCGCACTTTCGCCCTCTGGATAAACCTCAACCCGTGGCAGCACTGCGCGATTTTTATCAAACCATCCATACAAAACATCAAATCCAGTTATGTAAGAGTCTGGGTCAGTAACCATGACTGATGTAACCGATAACTTTCCAGTTGTTGGATAACTTTTGGTTCCAGTGATAGTTATAGCTGAACCTAATATATTTTGAGGATTTCCAGGTGAGAGTATTACGAATGGTGAGGGCAGAAAAAGGGATGCAAGAACTAATGCTGTAACCGCAATTTTTGTATTTGTTGGCAGTTTAGGTTTTATTGGTAGCAAAGATTTCATTTAAATAACTTACTTTTTAATTACTTCTTATTTTTGAAGGTACTTTGAAACTTCTTAAAGCTATTAACTGAGCGATTAGTTTCATTATCAAATTTTGATTTATATTTTGAGATCCAGATTCCATATCCAATCGCGCATAAAACCGCACCAATTGGAATAACCCACCAAATCAGGGCTGCGGTTGAGGCTGGGTTCATACCCGCAATCTTAATGAGCAGGGAAGAAAAATGATGCCATTATTGTTCTATTAGAATCAGATATCTTTAACAGCGTGATAGAGGGTGAGTTAGATAAATGAGCTTTGGCTTTTTACCAAATGAAGGGCAACCTGATTTTGAAGCACTACTAAAGCAATTCTCAGAAATGGGAATTGACTCCAGTGCACTTGCTGGGGCGAAATCATTTTTAGAGAATATGGGATCTGCAAAAACTGGGTCTGACCAAAATTTAATTACAGTTGCTGCCCTTAGAGATATTGCTAAAAAAATTATTACCGCAAAGGGTGATCTGCCGGTTGGAACTGCAGATGAGCAAAGACTTAATCAATCATTAGAAATTGCCAATACATGGCTTGATACTGAAATCCTCTTCCCTTCAACTACCGCCCCAACTCAAAGTGCCTGGGCAAAACGAGAGTGGCTAGATGAATCTGTGGTTGGCTGGCAACAGCTAATTGAGCCATTAGCCGTTGGAATGGCAGATGCATTAGCTAACGTAATTTCAAGCTCAACCTCATCATTACCAATTGAGTTCACTGGGGATACAAACCAAACTCCAGAGCAGCAGGAGGCAATGAAGGCGATGCTGGCTCGATTATTAAGAGGATTCATGGGCACATTAATTGCTACCCAATTAGGGCAAGGAATTGGTTTACTTGCAAACTCAATAACTGGTGCAAATGATGTTGCCATCCCACTATTAAAAGCAGGCTCTGGCTCTCATTTAATTCCTCAAAATGTAAACGAGTGGGCTGATGGACTTGGGATTGATCTAGAGCAGGTAACAATTTATCTTTCCCTGCGAGAGGCGGCCGCAGCCCGGCTTTTTGCCAATACAACTTGGCTAAATTCTTATCTTAAAGATGCAATTATTTCTTATGGAAAAGGTATAACTATCGATGTTGAATCAATTACTCGCCAAGCAGAGGAGGCGATGTCGAATGGTGAAATCGATATTAATAATCCACAATCAATAAACCTGGCTCTAAATGCTGGCTTATTCACACCACAACAAACTCCAGCTCAGGAGTTAGCACTAATTAAACTTGAAATGGCATTAGCTTTAATTGAAGGCTGGATTGATCACGTTATCTCTGAGGTTGCTGGGAATCGGATCCCAGCATTTAACGCATTAATTGAAAATTCTAGAAGAAGGCGCGCTACTAACTCACCAATGCAACAATTATTTGCAAATCTACTTGGGGTTGAAGTTTCACCAAGAAAAATGCGGGAAGCCTCTGCATTTTGGAGTGAGGTTAAGAAAATAAAGGGATCTGATGGTCGAGATAAATGCTGGGATGATCCAGCATTTTTGCCAATGCCAGATGATCTAGCTGATGCTGCGGCATTTTTAAATAGCGTAACTGTTCCAGATGATCTATCTGGGCTGATCTAAGTTAAAAGTTAAAAAAGCGAAATCCCCGGGCGCACGATTTCGTATCTGCCTTCCCCTTGCAGATATGAAACGGTTATCCGGGGACTTCGTAGCGCAAACCTATGTTAATAAAAGGTGAGAATCAACTTAATATGGTGTTTTGAGAAGTAAATCTCAGAATTTATTTTCACTCCAATCCCTTTTTTGCGCTTAAAAAAATCATTGCAAACCACGCGGTGGTAGTTGATAGGGATAGGTTGGAAGGGAGCGTAAAATTTAGCAGTGCTCTGTGGATTAACCTGTGGAGATAGCCTTAATTATGGTGGATAAGTAGAGGTAATGGTGGATAACTTTGAACAGCAAATCCTCTTTACCGATATTTTGCCACCCGTGTCACAAATATCTTCGCGAAAGAAAAAGATTGAAGAAGAGCTCCCCGCTGATTTGCCCCCATTTCGAGTAATTCGAAAAGAGCGCAGGCGGCGCAGTGTTAGTGCATACCGCCAAGGTGGGGTAATTGAGATTCATATTCCAGCAAAGATGAGCCGGCGCCAGGAAATCCAAATGATCCCGGAGATGATCGCAATGGTCTTACGCCGTGAGGCGCGCGAGC
>WLSX01000059.1 GCA_009705675.1 Actinomycetota bacterium
AACGCTGCAACATAATTCCCATCGTAGGCTTACCAATCATGGCTGACCTAATTAACGCACGGTTTGTACTCGGAATATCACCTGAGAACGCCGGAATTTGTGCGGCTCTTGGCCTGCCTGCTGCGCAGATCGATGATCCATCCCTGATAACTGCCGATGTCGTAGTGGTTGTCGCAAGTACTAAAACTGGAATTGACCCAAAGGTTGTTGCCCAATGGCATAACTTCCGTGAGTTATATGTACCAACAATTGTTGCTGTGATTGATTTTGAAGATGGTGATGTTGATTTTGAAGATATGAGTGCAATTATTGGAAAAATGCTAGAACCTGTATTAACGCCATATCTAGTACTTCACGCCGACAATGGCCAACCAACTGCGCTGATAAATCTAGAAGATCAAATGATTACCGATTACTCAACCGCTTCCGTTACGCAATTAGCAAGTGATACTGAACATCGAGAGTTAATTTTGGAGTTTAAAGATGAGCTTCATAATGCATTAATTGAAGGTGGCTGGGATCAATTTGTGCAAGGATTAATAATTCCGGCGATTCCGCTAATTACTAAGAATAAATTAGGTATAGCTGAGATAAAACGGTTTTTAGATTTGATTCCAACCCGCAGCTAACTGCTCACGGCTTTCCTGTAACAATTTTGGTATTACCTTAGTTTTTCCAATAATCGGCATAAAGTTTGCATCCCCAGCCCATCTTGGGACTATATGTTGATGAAAGTGCTCAGCAATTCCAGCCCCTGAGACTCCACCTTGATTAATACCGATATTAAAACCTGACGCATTACTAACTTTGCGTAATACCTTCATCCCGTGAGCAGTAAGTTCTTGAACCTCATTGCGCTCTGAATTAGTTAACTCTGGTAACTCTGCCACATGTCGGTTTGTGCAAACTAATAAGTGGCCAGCGTTATATGGATAAAGATTCATAACTACGTATGCCTCTTTACCTCTTGCCACAATTAACGCTTCGGCATCATCTAACTCTGCAATTCTGCAAAATGGACATTTAATTTCATTATCGGCAAGCGGACGATTCTCACCCTCAAGATATGACATGCGATGTGGCGCCCAAAGCCGCTGCCAACTATCTGGCATTCCAGCACCACCTGGTAATACTTGATCAGACATTTATATCTGCTTGCGATCTTTAACAGCAGCTAATACTTCAGCGATCGCATCCTTAATTGGAATTTGATTTTTCTGCTCGCCATTGCGATATCTAAATGAAACAGCATTAACTGCGGCATCCTCTTCACCGGCAATCATCATAAAAGGAATTTTCTCAAGCTGTGCGTTTCGGACCTTTTTCTGCATCCGGTCATCAGAGTTATCAATATCAGCTCTAATTCCGGCCTGCTTAAACTGCTTTATTACATCTGAAAGATATGGCGCAAAGGATTCAGCAACTGGAATACCTCTAACTTGAACTGGTGCTAGCCATGGCGGGAAAGCACCTGCATAATGTTCAGTTAATACGCCAAAGAATCTTTCGATTGATCCAAATAACGCACGGTGGATCATTACTGGTTGCTTAACTGAACCATCAGAGGCTGCATACCCAAGATCAAATCGCTGTGGTAACTGGAAATCAACTTGAATGGTCGACATCTGCCAAGTTCGGCCAATTGCATCCCGTGCTTGAACAGAGATCTTTGGTCCGTAGAAAGCTGCTCCACCTGGATCTAAAACTAACTCTAATTTTTGTTTCTCAGCTGCTTTTCTAAGTGCTTCAGTCGCATCCAGCCAATCCTTTTCTTCACCTACTGATTTTTCTGGATTTCTAGTTGATAACTCTAAGTAAAAGTCAGTTAAACCATAATCACGCAATAAATTAAGCACGAAGGTAAGGAGTGAATCTAACTCCCCTGCCATCTGCTCCTTTGTGCAATAAATATGCGCATCATCCTGAGTAAAACCACGCGCTCTTGTAATTCCATGAACAACACCTGATTTTTCATAACGATAAACAGTGCCGAACTCAAATAATCTAAGTGGTAAATCGCGGTATGACTTAGGAGATGACTGGTAAATCAAGTTATGAAAAGGGCAGTTCATTGGCTTCATGTAATACTTTTGGCCAGCTTTTTTAATTGTGCCATCAGCATGTAACTCTTCATCCATCACCATCGGTGGATACATTCCATCTGCATACCATTGCAAATGGCCAGATTTTTCAAATAGGGCAGCTTTGGTTAGATGGGGAGAGTAAACAAATTGGTAATCCTCTTCTTCATGCCGCTTTCTTGAGTAATCCTCCATCGCTCTTCGAACAATTCCACCCTTTGGATGAAAAACAGCAAGGCCGGAACCAATCTCCTCTGGGAATGAAAATAAATCTAACTCAGCTCCTAATTTACGGTGATCGCGCTTTTCGGCCTCTTCTAATAAATGTAAATACGCATCCTGGGCTTCAACTGTTGGCCAAGCAGTTCCATAAATTCTTTGCAGCATTGGGTTTTTTTCAGATCCCCGCCAATACGCACCTGCTGCTCTCATTAATTTAAAAGCTGGAATATGTTTTGTTGATGGCAGATGAGGACCACGGCAAAGATCACTCCATACTGGATTTCCATCTCTACCTAAGTTGTCATAAATCGTAAGCTCTGCCCCGCCCACCTCAACCGATGAATCATCATCGGTAGCACCTGATTTCAAACCAATTAATTCACATTTATACGGCTCACTCTTTAACTCCGCCAGTGCATCCTTCTCATTTGTAACTCGGCGACGAAAGCGCTGACCTGCTTTTACAATTTTTCGCATCGCACTCTCTAATTTTTCTAAATCAGAGGGTGTAAATGGATTTTTAGGGTCAAAGTCGTAATAAAAACCATCTCGAATTGGTGGACCAATTCCAAGCTTTGTTTCCGGAAATACCTCTTGCACTGCTTGAGCTAGAACGTGTGCAGTTGAATGTCGTAAAACATTTAAGCCATCGGGTGAGTCAATACTTACCGACTCAACCTTGTCACCATTTTTTAACCCACTCCAAAGATCAGATAACACACCGTTAATTCGACAAACTACAACATTGGAATTGTCTTCAAATAAATGGGTTGGTCTTTGATCAGCGGCAACCTGGATAGATTTACCATCAACAGAAATCTTGATCTGATCAGACATACCGCTAGGTTAGCAAAGCGGGCGGTAAAGGTGCGTAATTAGCGAAGGTATTTGTAGTAAATAACTAGAAAAACAAGTGAAATAAATGTTCCAACCGCAAGGAGAATCAACTGGTGCTCTTTCTTTATTCGGGCTGCACTTGCTGCCCTAGATGCCATTCCTTTTGCATGTGCTAAAGCTCGTGCTGCCCAAGCAAATTCAGTTGCCAAAATTCCAAGACCGGTAAAGATAATCAACCAACCAGGGCCGGGTGCAACTAATGCGACTACGCCAACCAAAGTAACTACACCGCCAATTACGCCAACTAATACTCGTTTTAAAACTGAATTCATGGGTTTATATTACTTAATAATTTGCTGGTGAAGTTATCAACTAACTCTTTTCCTACCGAACTCTCATCAAATAACCTATCTTCAACCTTACTTACCCTCTGAATTAACTTAATTGATGAGGTGACATAAACAGCCTGCGCTGATAGTAAATGCTCAAAATCAAACTCACTCTCTCTCACATCAAACCACTTGATCAACAACTCTCGCGATATGCCAGGTAAGCAACCGGTTGTAAGGGCTGGAGTTTGCCAACCATCTTGATCAAGGATAAGTAGGTTAGAAAGAGCTGTCTCAACTACAAAACCTTTCTCATTTATAAATACCCCATCATCAAAGCCTATTGCTTTGGCTTTTCTTACCACCAACAAAGACTCCCCATAAGATATTGATTTACTGCCACTTAATAAACCATTAGAGATCTTTGGAGCTGCAATCTTTATAAGAGAAATAGATTCACTATCTTGGCTAACTGGTTCTAAGGTAATAAACCAATCACCATCGGCTAAAACATTTAATCGCAATCTAGATCTTCCAGTCGTATTGGTTAGTATCTTTTCGATTCCAACTTCAAGATCTATTCGAGCCGGCAAGGTAATAAGTATTTGTTTAGCTGATTTTTCAAGCCGGGCGTAATGTCGATCCCAGGCAACGGCTTTATCATCAATAGTTAAGATAGTTTCAAATAAGCCATCTCCTCGTAAAAGCGCATTTGAGTATGGCAACTTTGCAGCATCAGATTGGATTTGGCCATTAACTAATAGCTTCATACCAATACCCCAGATGCGATTGCAGTTAATCTCTTCGCCTTCAATTGGGTCTCTTCCCACTCTTGGTTTGGATCACTTTGCCAAGTAATTCCAGCACCGGTACCGAAGT
>WLSX01000006.1 GCA_009705675.1 Actinomycetota bacterium
AATCGGATCCCCAAGTGAACTTACATCCCCTGCCCCTAATGTAAGAATTAAATCTCCACTATTAGCCATACCTACTACATCTGATACCACCTGCAACATTGAAGGTTCAAATTTAACTTGTTCAGAGTTCATTTGCCGAGCGATTAAAAGAGAGGAAACTCCTGAAATTGGTTTTTCACTTGCGGCATAGACTTCAAGTAAATAAGTAAAGTCAGCGAGTTCAAGTGAGCTTGCGAATTGGTTAGCAAATGCTGCAGTTCTTGAGTATCTATGTGGCTGAAAAATTACAATGACACGGCCAGTACCAGCTAAATTTCGTGCTGCTTTTAAAGTAACTGTTATTTCAGTTGGGTGATGCCCATAATCATCAATTACCTTAACTCCGCCTACTTCACCCTTTAATTCAAACCTGCGCCGGGTGCCAGTAAAGGCTTTTAAGCCAGACAATAACTTCTCTTCCGAGCCCCCCATGGCAGTTGCGGCAGCAAAAGCCGCAAGTGCATTTAACAAATTATGTTCACCAACCACTGCCAGGTTTAACTCTCCTACTTTTCGACCAGTCACAGTGATTATGGCTCGGGATGAATTTGGGGCTAGATTAATTTGATCTATTCGCAAATCATTATTACTACCTTTGCCGTAAAGGTAAACCTTTAAATCACTTCGCTTTATTCGGGCAAGCAAAGTTTTAACGCCTGAATCATCGCCACATGCAACAAGAAAACCGCCTTCTTTTATCGAAGAAATAAAATCTTCAAATACGGCAAAAACTGCCTCTTCATCTGCAAAATGATCAACATGGTCTAGCTCAACATTTGTGATAATTGCACCGGTTGGCTTATAAGCTAAAAATGATCCATCTGATTCATCGGCCTCTGCTACAAATATAGAGCCACTGCCACTGTGAGCATTTATGCCAGCAGTATTTATAGTTCCGCCAATAGCAAAGGATGGATCAAGGCCAGCCGACTGCAGAGCAACAGTTAACATCGCAGTTGTTGTGGTCTTCCCATGTGTACCTGCAACAGCTACTGAGGTTGATTCAGACATAAGCCAGGCTAATGCCACCGCACGGGCTGCAATTGGCAAACCTTTTTTATTGGCCTCAACCAGCTCTGGATTACTTTCAGTAATTGCGGATGAGACGATGACTAACTGAGCATCTTCAAGATTCCCTGCAGAATGGCCTACATAGATTTTTGCACCCAATGCTTTCAATGCTGTCAGCATTGCTGAGTCACTTTTATCAGAGCCAGATACTGAAAATCCCTTTGCCAACATAATTCGAGCAATACCG
The DNA here is from genome assembly GCA_009705675.1 of Actinomycetota bacterium. The sequence goes on from WLSX01000006.1 coordinate 1,298, forward strand.
CTCATACCGGCACCACCAACACCAATGAAATGAATCTTTAGTTTTGCTAGATCTGATAAATTATAATTTAATTCAGATGTCATTTGCTGCCATCAATAACTCTAATTATCTCAGATCCAATTACCTCACTGGCAGAAAACTGAGCTGCTGGAGTAGCCTGAAAATTCTTAGCCTTGCGCCAAATCTCATCCCAATTACTAATTAACCAATCTGCATTAAATTTATTGTCATCTACAACCTCTGCAGCTCCGGATGCTTGTAAATCTGAAGCATTTACCGCCTGCTCGCCATTACCGACTGGCAATGGAATTAAAATTGCAAATTTTCCAACTGCTGCTAACTCAGCACAAGTCAAAGCACCACTTCTGGCAATAACTAAATCAACTGCGCGATATGCAGATGACATATCCTCAATATATGGAAGTGGTAAATAATTCTCAGTTGATGTTGGAAGTGGATTATTACGGCCGACCGAGTGGACCACCTGGACTCCTCTGTCAGTAAATGCAGATAAAGATTGTAGAATGGCTTCATTGATATGCCTTGATCCTTGCGAGCCACCAAAAACTAATATGGTTGGTTTATCTTGCGATAATTTCCACTTTTCAATCTGTAATCTTTTTTTAGCATTTGACTCTTCTTTAGAAAGACTAGCTGCGGCAATAATCTCTGCCCGAATTGGCATGCCACTTAATTTTGCGCCTCGCCAACGTCCAATCTTCTGGCCTGCTCGACTAAATGCAATGAAAATTTGGGAGGCAAATGGTGCTCCTAACCGGTTTGCCCAACCTGGAACAGCATTTGCCTCATGAATAAATATTGGCTTACGAAGGATTGCTGCTGCTAAGTAAATTGGTGGACATGCATATCCCCCAAATCCAATTACAAGATCAACCTCTTTACATATTTTAATTGCCTGCCAGGTTGCAAAGAACATTTTTAATGGCCAAATAAAGGTTTCAGGTGTTAACTGCCGAGGCATTAAAACTTTTGGAATATGGATTAAATCAAAACCTGCAATGGGTACTAGTTGGTTTTCTAACCCATTTTTTGTTCCGACAAACAAATACTCCCAATTAGGTTTTTCATTTCGCAGCCAACTTGCTACTGCTAGGGCAGGTTCAACATGGCCAGCAGTTCCACCGCCAGCAAATAATATTTTGGGAGTCATCGGTTCAATTTTCTTATTCGACTTGCCTTAATTCCCTCAGAAATCTCTGGTGTTCTCCGAGCAACACCTAGTACAAAGCCAACTGCGATCAGATTAGCCAACAACGAGGAGCCACCATAAGAGATAAATGGCAATGTCACACCAATAACCGGAATTACAGAGGTTACTGATCCAATATTTATAACAACTTGCGCAATCAACCAACAAGCGATACCGGCTGTTGCATACCTTGAGAAATCATCCTTTGTTTTAATAGCTACTCTTAAGATTGAATAAATTAATGCTGCATAAAGTGCAAGCACCAACAAGGTTCCGAGTAGTCCAAGCTCTTCACCAATAACAGAGAATATAAAATCGGTATGGGCTTCAGCTAAATTTGCCCACTTTTGTTTACTTGCTCCTAATCCACTTCCCCATAAACCACCGCTTGCTAAACCCATAATGCTGTGTGCTGGCTGCCAGCCAGAGAATTTGTAGTATCGCTCATCAAAAGGATTAAATAAAGCTGCGAATCTACTCATTCGATAATCACTACTTAAAATGAATCCACCACCCACAATTGCTCCTAAGGAAAGGAGAGCGAGAAAATTTTTAATTGGAGCACCTGATATAAATAAAATTCCACCGAAAATTATTAATATCAAAAGAGCAGTACCAAGATCGCGCTCTAATAAAATCAATAATTCAATAACTACTAGCCCGGGTGCAATTAACAAAATTAGGTTCTTAGTTCCTGGTATTTGACCCAAAGTGCGTAATCTGAGCGCACACCATAAAATTAATCCAAGCTTTGCAAACTCCGATGGCTGTAATGTAAAGCCTGCAATTTCAATCCAGTTTCGATTTCCATTTATATTTTTTCCTAAAAATGGCACAAACGGTAGTAATAAAATAACTATTGAAATACTTAGGGCATACCTTGCAATTTGTGGCCAAATTAGCCCTTTAACCCTAAATGCCCAAAAAGCGGCAGATGTACCTAGAATTAAGAAGAAGAATTGTTTAATAAATATCGAGTAGGTATTACCACTTTCCTGCAATGAGGTGACAGTTGATGAGGATAAAACCATCGTTAAACCAAGCGCACATAAAAATGCAGTGCTCCAAATAATCAAAAAGTAAGGTAACTCAGGCCTAGCAAGAATTCGAGAATACCTTCGTAATTTTAAATTATTACTCATTTCAGGCCTGCGCTTTCACTGCTTGCGCAAACAATTGACCGCGCTCTACATATGAATCAAATTGATCCATTGAGGCACAAGCTGGTGCCAGCAAAACCGTATCACCAGGCTTTGCTAATTTAATCGCATGCTTTACAACATCATTCATTAGTTGCTTTGAATCAGTAACTTGATCTACTCTAATAATTTCAATTTCAGGTGAGAATTTTGCAAAGGCATCTGCAATTAGTTCGCGATCTTGGCCAATTAGAATCACAGATTTAATTCTTTTAACACATCTTGAGACTAGCTCATCCATACTGGCCCCTTTTGCTAGTCCACCAGCAATCCAGATAACTTGAAAATAAGATAGCAATGAAGCCGCAGCAGCATGCGGATTAGTTGCCTTCGAGTCGTCAATCCAGTTTATTTCATTCTTACTCAGTACTAATTCCATTCGATGATGGTCAGGTGAGAAGTTACGCAGCCCAAGTTTGATAGCTTCATATTTGATGCCAATAGAGAGTACTAAAGCTGATGCTGCCAGCGCATTTAAAACATTATGAGGTGCGGTTGGAGTTATATCGACTAACTCAGCGATTTCATTTGCTTGGGATGGTGTTGGAGAAAAAGTACGATCAATCAATAGATTTTCAACCAAACCTAGTTCATTTGGATTAGGAGTATCGAGTGAAAACCAGATAACAGTTTCTTTGCCTACTCGCTTCACTAGTTCCGGATCAGATTTATTAATGAATGCCTTATCTGCTTGCTTCAATAACTTAAGTTTTGCCGCAGCATAATCCTCAAAACTTCCGTGCCAATCAATATGGTCTTCAGCAATATTTAAAATAGCGACAGATTGGTATTTAGGTAATTCACTCCACTGAATTTGAAATGAAGAAAGCTCAATTGCAAGATATTCAAATGGTTTATCAGCGCATACAGAAGCAATTACTGTTTGGCCAACGTTGCCACATGCAACCCCATTGACCTTTGCAGCCTTAAAAATAGATTCAACCATCTTTATTGTGGTCGTCTTACCATTTGTGCCAGTAAGTGCAATCCATTTTTGGTTTGGAGCTAAAACCTGCTTTACCTGCCAAGCAAAATCGATTTCACCAATTATCTCAGTACCTGCCTTTTTAAGATTTAATATGGCTGGATGATCCATTTTCCAACCCGGTGAGACAATCGCTAAATCAATGTCATTTGGCAATTCACTTAGTACATCACTTTTTCCAGTTACTTTTTCATCAAATATCTTCGATAATGCGCCAAACTTAAGAAGTGCTTCATGAACTGCCATGCCGGTAACGCCAGCACCGATTACCAGACAATTTTTTCCAGATAGTTCGGTGACAAAACTCATTTTAGGAGACAACCCATTGGGCATAGAAGAGACCTAAGCCCGCTGCTACTCCGAGGCTTGCAATAATCCAGAATCTAATAACAATTGTTACTTCACCCCAACCTAGCAATTCAAAGTGATGTTGAAGTGGCGCCATTTTAAATACCCGTTTACCACCAGAAATTTTAAAGTAAACAACTTGAATAATTACTGATGATGTTATTAGAACAAAAATAAATCCAAGTACAACAAGTAGAAGTTGTGTTCTAAGCGTAATTGCTAATCCAGCAAGTGCTCCACCGAGTGCTAGCGAACCAACGTCTCCCATAAATATTTTTGCTGGAGAAGCATTCCACCAAAGAAATCCGCCACATGCGCCAGCTAAGGCAGCGGCTAATACTGCAAGGTCAAGTGGATCTCTTACTGCATAACACTTAAGTCCAGGTGCAACAGCGCAACTTTGTCCAAACTCCCATACACCAATCAAAATAAATGATGTAAAGACCATGACTGCTGCTCCAGTTGCTAGTCCATCTAATCCATCAGTTAAATTCACGCCATTACTTGTGCCCAGAACCATCAGAATGACCCAAATTATTACTGCAACAAGTGCTAATTTTATTGAAGTGTCTCGCACCATCGAAAGATTGGTAGAGATAGGTGTCAACCCAGCGCTATCTGGAAACTTCAAACCAGCAAATGCAAACCCACCAGCTACAAATGCTTGTCCAACCAATTTCTGCTTGGCATTTAACCCCAGAGATTTTTGACGTGAAACCTTAAGCCAATCGTCGATAAAACCAACAAAACCTAATCCGATAATTAATCCAATGACTAATAGCGCAGAAGTTGTTGGTGTAACAGAGGTGACCAGGTGGCTAATAAAGTATCCAGTTATTGACGCAGTAATTAAAACAATTCCACCCATTGTTGGTGTTCCGCGCTTTACCTGATGAGTAGTTGGTCCATCATCTCTTATTATTTGGCCGTAACTCTTCTTAGTTAAAAACCGAATTAGAGCTGGCGTAGCAAAAAATGCAAAAATAGCAGATACAGCACCCGAAACTAATATTCCCTTCACGCTGCTCCCCCACTCCATTTATTTCTGAGTAAATTAGCTAAATCTTCAAATTTCTCTGATCTAGATGCTTTGAGCAAAACCACATCACCGGCAGAAAAGTTATTGACTAACTCTAAAACAGTATCTGCATTTGCACAGTTATGTATGAGCAAATGTTTCTCAGAATTCTCACTATCTTCACATTTATACAGCCCGGTCGACACGGTAACTAGATGATCGACCCCAATCTCCTGGCAATATTTCACAACCTCTTGATGGCCGGCTTGTTCTGCATCCCCAAGCTCATGCATCTTCCCAAGTACCGCCCATGATGCGCCACCACTTTCCTGGCTTAGCAACACTAATGTTTTAATTGCTGCCTTCATGCTCTCTGGATTGGCGTTGTAGTAATCATTAATTATCTTTAATCCATCTAACTCTTCAACCTGCATTCGCCACTTACTACCCAAAGTTGAAGTAATTAACCCAGTAGCAATTTGCTCATTACTTATGCCAAGTGCAACCGCAGCTGCTGCAGCACCTAGTGCATTAGGAATTTGGTGCTCTCCTAGTAACTGTAAGGAGACTGGATTCCTACCACTTGGTGTTACTAAGTCAAAGTGTGCATATCCACCATGCATTTCAATATCAGCAGCTCTTACCGTTTGACCATCGCCGAAAATAATCTTTTTTAACGGAAGGTTATCTGCCATCTTTGGTGTGAATTTATCGTAACTTCCCAATACTGCAACTGCATTTGCTGGCAGACCAGAGATTAACTCTGCCTTAGTTTTTGCTAGTGCCTCAACTGAACCAAACTCGCCAAGATGCGCCCGACCGACAACTAAAACAACGCCAACATCCGGGGCAGCAACTTTTGTTAATTTGGCTATATCTCCAACATGCCTTGCGCCCATTTCAACAATGCAATATTTACTTTGTTCATTGCAACGAAGAATTGTAAGTGGAACGCCAATATCGGTATTAAAATTTTCTTCAGTTGCCACGGTATTTCCGGCTATTTGTAATATAGAGTTTAAAAACTCTTTTGTAGTAGTTTTGCCTTGCGAACCAGTTATCCCAACTAACTTCATCCCAGTTAACTTGCTTCTCACATAAGCGGTAAGGGTTAAAAGTGCTTGGCCAACATCTTCAACCTGGATGGATGGTGCATCTACCGGCTTAGAAACTAACGCAAAGGTTGCACCAGATTTCATTGCTGAATTAACAAAATCATGGCCATCAACATGATCGCCCTTAAAGGCAGTAAAGAATGTTCCCTTAATTGCTTTATTTGAATTAATTACAGGAATTTCATTTAATATTGTTTCCTCTGATAGTAAATGAAGTTTTCCAGATACAACCTTTGCAAACTCAGCGGCTGATATTTTTATCATTATTTAATCACCTGCTTGATTGAATTTGCTAGCTCAATTCGATCATCAAATGGTGTTATAACACCGCTAATCTCTTGCCCACTTTCATGCCCTTTGCCCATAAGTAATATGCAATCTCCGGGTTTTGCACTTTTCGCTGCGAAATTAATTGCATCTTTTCGATCAGTTAAAACAAACCCTTTTTCTGCCATCTTTATGCCATCTGTCATATCTTTAAGAATTGCTTCAGCTTTCTCACTGCGCGGGTTATCACTGGTAAAAATTGCTATATCACTTCCATTAAACAACGCCTGGCCCATAGGTAAACGTTTGCTTTTATCTCTATCGCCGCCGCAACCTAAAATACCAATTACTCGCCCAGAGGTAAACGAGCGAACACTCTTCAAAACTCTGCTTACCGCATCTGGAGTGTGGGCATAATCAACCACAGCTGCAAATGATTGACCGGCTGAGATTATTTCTAGTCTGCCTGGCACACTTTTTAACTTACTAATTGAATTAGTGATTTGAGCATTTGTTAAGCCACAAATACTTACACAAGCGATCGCCAATAAAAGATTATCTAAGTTGTGTTCACCAATTAAAGGGAAAATTCCACTTATAAACTGGCCACTCTTGTCAGATATCTCAACTTTATACCCATCACTTAGAGGTTCAATTTTGCTGAAATACCAATCAGCGCTCTTATCACTTCGAGAGACTGTCTTGTTGGTCAAGTTACTCGTGTTATAAAGCTTTTGCCCGTACTGGTCATCAATATTTATTACGGCATTTTGTGCATACTCTGAGGTAAAAAGTTTTGCTTTTGCATTGAAATATTCATCCATACTCTTGTGGTAATCCAAATGATCTTGAGTTAGATTACTAAATGCCACTACCTTGTACTTGGCACTATTAACTCGAGCTTGATCAATTGCGATGCTACTTACCTCCATGGCTAGGTGAGTACTACCTCGCTCGACCATCACTGCTGCAAGAGCTTGCAATTCATCCGCCTCAGGCGTAGTTCGGACTCCAGCAATCTTTTCTTTACCAATTTCAACACCAAGTGTTCCAATTAATCCAGATTTAATATCGTTGAGTTCCCATAATTGTTTAACTAAATTACTGGTGGTTGTTTTCCCATTGGTACCGGTTATTCCTACAGCTACTAAATTGCTAAAAGGCTTGCTGTATACCCAAGATGAAATAGTGCCAACTAAGTTTCTTGGCGATGGATCGACAAAGGACGGGATTGAACAATCAATTTTTCTATCACTTAAAACGGCAACTGCGCCGTTAGAAATTGCTTGGTCTAAGAAATTAATACCATGCGTTTTTGCTCCTGGTAATGCTATAAATAAATCACCACTTTTTACCTCAGAGGCATTAATTGAAACTCCAGTAATTACAACATCGGAATTAAATAGATTTGGATCAAAGCTTGATAATGCCTTTGCGCCTACATTTACTGGTCTAAGGCTCATGCTTAGGCCCCGCTCTTTACGGTGCTTTGCTTTGGAGATTTTAACGCTGCTTCAGTTAGAGAAAAAATGGTTTTAGCAGTTGGCGTAGGTTTAATTCTTTCATTTTGTAGAACAAAACTCATAACTTTTTTAAATACTGGGCCAGCAAGTGCGCCACCCCAGTGAAGTCCCTGCGGATCTTGAATTGTCACACTCACTACATACTTTGGCTGATCAGCTGGGGCAAAGCCAATAAATGAAGCGGTGTAACCGCTATAACATCTGCAAGAAGTGTTGTACCGCATTGCAGTTCCAGTTTTGCCGGCAACTCGATACCCCGGAATTGCTGCAGTTGGAGCAGTTCCATCTTTTGAAACAACACTCTCCATCATCGCCCTAAGATTTATCGCAGTTTGTGCACTTAGTACCTGCACAGATTCATTTGCTTTAGCAGGTGTGTACTTTCCACTCTCATCTACTACACCAGCCAAAATTGAAGGCTTAACTCTCACACCATCATTTGCAATGGTTGCAAAAACTGATGTCGCTTGAATGGCAGTTACCGAGTAGCCCTGACCAAATGAAATAGTAGGAAGTGATGTACCTGACCAATCTTTAACTGGATGCAAAATTCCAACTGATTCACCTGGCAATTTTGAGTTAGTACTCTCGCCAATACCAAACTTTCGCAAGTAATCGTAAAGTGTATCTTTGCCTAATTTCTGTCCAATTTGAATTGAACCAGTATTACTTGAAACTGCAAGCAAACCAGTTGTAGTAAGTCTTTGAATCGGGTGTTTTTCATGATCATGAAAAACACCATCTGAAACCTTCATTGAGTAAGGGATTGTAAATATCGTATCTGGGGAAACTAATCCCTCCTGCATCGCAGCAGCAACGGTTATTACCTTTCCAGTTGACCCTGGTTCATAGACCTCTTGCACAGCAGGGTTTTTAAGTTTCTCTTGTGTGATCGACTTTGAGTTGTTTGGATCAAATGTAGGCGCACTTGCTTGAGCCAAAATTGCCCCAGTTTTTGGATCCATAACAATTACTGTTCCTGATTTAGCCCTTGATGATGCAACGGCTTGGCTGATGGCATTTTGTGCAACCCATTGAACATCCCGATCGATTGTTAAGCGGATGCTAGTACCAGATTTTGCTTCCACACTTACTTGTTCAGAGCCAGGGATAATATTTCCACGACCATTTGCATAAATATATTTACCATTAACGCCAGCAAGCATGCTATTTAAACTGCTTTCAATGCCAGCTGCTCCAACTCCTTGATCGTTAATAATTCCAACTAATGATGAGGTGAGCTCACCGCTTGGGTAATCTCTAATGTAACTTCGCTCCGGCACAAATCCACCAATTCTCTTACTTATGCCCTCTTTACTCTTTAAAACCTCTGTGTTGTAACTTTCAATTGCTGAACTAACTTCACGCCATTTTGCCGGTGTAATATCTTTTGCAATTAATACATATCTGCGTTCCCCAGTTAGATCTGGTAGTAATTGACTTGAACTCATGCCCAGAATTGGCGCCACAATTTTGGCGGCGGTAATTGGGTCATTAACAACTGTTTGATCTACTGCAATATTTATTGCTGAAACACTTCTTGCAAGTTCTACTCCATTTACATCATAAATAGTTCCTCGTGGTGCTAACAATGTGGCAGATTTACTTAATTCATTATTTGCTCGGTCTACAAAGCCTTTAGCTCTAATTGCTTGAATATCAATTAATCGCAATCCAAACAATAAGAAAATTACAATCAAAATAGCTACAATCTTGCGAATTCGATCTTGAACCAATTGTTGTTGATTCATTAGTTACCTGCTGACATATCTAAAAATCGTGGATTAGTAGAAGCCACCATGCCCAGTTGTGCTGCGCTTTGAGAGAGTTGATCTGGTGAGGATTTTCGCGCTACCTCACGCAAAATTGCCTCGCGTTGATCGGTCAACACCTGCGCTTGTTGTTTTAGATCTTTTAATATAAATGCATCTTGTGCGAGCGCAGTATTAATCACCAACAGCGCTAGTAAACCAGCGGTGAAGATTGCACCAAGGAAAATACCAAATGTACGGTCTGCGGCAACTGTGCCCTCTTTAATATCCGGTACTAAGCGAAGTACCGCTTTATTTGCTTGCTCTCTAACAATTTTGCGTGAGATCTCAAGGGCGGGTGCTAATTCAAATATCGCCATTAGGCAGCCACCCGTTCAATTGCCCGAAGTCGCATTGATTGAGATCTTGGGTTACTTAACTGCTCACTTTCATCAGCTGCTTGACTGCTAGAAAGTAATAACTTGTAACTAGCTGCTGAGTTAGGAAGATCAATCGGAAGCCCAAGTGGGGTATTTGATTTTGTAGCTTGAGCAAAATGTGTCTTTACAATCTTGTCCTCAAGTGATTGATAGCTCATCACAACTAATCGCCCGCCCACACTTAAGGCAGATAGTGCTGCCGGAATTGCTCGCTCTAATACTGCAAGCTCTTGATTAACCTCAATCCGAAGTGCTTGAAAGGTTCGCTTCGCTGGGTTTCCACCGGTGCGTCTGGCTGGAGCTGGAATTGATTCCTTAACAATCTCTGCTAAATCTTTGGTGCTTTTTAATCTGCCACTTGTACGGGCTTTAATGATGTTCTCGGCAATTTTGCTGGCAAACTTTTCTTCACCATAATTTTGCAAGATCTTTGCTAACTCACCATGGTTATAGGTATTTAAGACAACCTCAGCGGTTAGCTTTGCGCTTTGATCCATCCGCATATCAAGTGGGGCATCTTGTGAGTAGGAAAAGCCCCGATCTGCTTGATCTAATTGCATTGAGGAAACCCCTAAATCAAAGAGAATTGCATCTACGGCAGTAATTCCAAGTTGATTTAAGATTGAATCAATCTCATCGTAGGTATTGTGAAAAAAATGGGTGCGATCTGAAAACTGGGAAAGAGTGGCGGTAGCGATCTCTATTGCTTTAGAATCTCGATCAACTCCAATTAATTCTAACTTTGGAAATTCAGTTAAGAATGTTTTTGCATGTCCACCTAGTCCTAAGGTGGCATCTATTAAATATGGTTTACTTTTGTTAACAATTGCTGGGGTTAGAAGATCAACACAGCGCGCAAGTGCGACTGGTATGTGCGCAATCTCTGCACTCATCTGCTCTCCCCCTCTTTCTCTTTCTCTTTCACTTTCTATTTTCTGCTGGTACTGCTTTTTCTTACTGCTACCTCAGATATCTACTTAGGTCACCGCCGCTCGACGGATCTTCGATAAATAACGCGCGGCACCGGGGAAGTGGCGCCGCGAATGTTTATGAGTGGCGGTGGCCTAAATCGATATTTGATTGGATTTAAAACAATCCAGGTAGCACCTCCTCGGAAACATCGGCAAATGTTTTTTCTCGGTCTGCTAAATATTTATTCCAAGCAGTTGAATCCCAAATCTCTAATCTGGTGTTAGCGCCAATTACCACGCAGTTCTTTTCTAAAGTTGCATATGTTCTAAGGCCAGTTGGAATAGTTACTCGGCCTTGGTTATCTGGCACCTCATCATGGGCGCCGGCAAACATCACTCTTAAATAATCACGAGAATTTTTTTGCGTAACTGGTGCTTGGCGCAATCTCTCAGTTATTAAGGCAAACTCAGATGCTGGAAAAACATAAAGGCAGTGCTCTTGTCCTTTGGTAATTACTAAGCCATCTGCTAATTCATCTCTAAAGCGGGCTGGCAAAATTAAACGGCCCTTTTCATCCAGCTTTGGCTCATGGGTGCCCAGAAACATTGTTGGCACCTCCCCCGCATAGACAATAGGCTAGGTCACCACTTTACTCCCTTTTTCCCCACTTTCAACCCCAAACACCCACTTACCCTCCCCCGCCCTCCACGCTGGAGTTGGGGCGAAAATGGCATAAAAAAACCACCCAGCATGGGTGGTGGATTGGGCCGGGCTTTACTTAGTTTTCATTATTACGACGATCCCACCTCTCCTCCAAACCGCTTCCCCAGCCAGCTCGCTTAGCCCGCTTTGGCGCAGATTTGACTGAGATATTGGTGATTATCAAAATTACTCCAGTTAATGAAATTAAAAAGGCAATCACGCCAACTGCGGTGGCTTTTGCGATTAGTCCGCTAATTAATACCAATAGGCCAACTACTAAAATTGAAAAACCTAGCAACGCTCTTGAGCCTTGGCGAGTGCGGGCCTTGCCGGTCAGGGTTGAGAGCAGCTTTGGATCCTCCTGCTCTAACGCAGCCTCCATCTCAGCTAAGAGCTTGCGTTCATGATCTGAAAGGGCCATATTCGCAATATAGAGCAATTGCTTCTTTTTTAAAACTTTTAGCCCTTAATCCTCATCTTTGTCATCTACTAAGCGGGCAGGCCGAAGGCTAGCGCGGCCAAACTTGGCTTTAACCCGATCAATTGCCCGGTCTGCTTGCTGCCAACTGCTGGTGCGCTCGCCTAAAACCATCTGTTTAACATCATCATTTTCTACTAATGAATCTAGCGAGACGCCAACTAACCTAATTAAAACTCGATCTAAGTTAAGGGCAAGGTAAAGGGCTTTTGCTACTTCAAAGATTTCCTGTGTGCCAGTAGTTGGTAAATCTAAAGTCTTTGATCTTGAAATAGTTTTAAAATCTGCAAATCTCACCTTTATTGAAATTGTATTTGTAGCCAAACCTTTGCCGCGCATTCGATCTGCACTCTTCTCAGTTAATCTTAAAAACTCCTTTAAAATCTCCTCTTCAATATAAAGATCAACATCAAATGTTTGGGAAGCGCTAATACTTTTTTCAATATGTTCAGTGATTACATCTCGATAATCCCTACCCCATGCGAGTTCATATAAAGAGCTGCCATTTGCTTGACCTAAAGCTCTGATTAAAGTACTTCGTGGCGTGTTAGCAATGTCAGCAATAGTAAATAAACCCATCTTTTCTAACACCTCATTTGTCTTAGGTCCTACTCCCCAAATCTCATTTGCAGCCAGCGGATGCAGAAAATCAAGCATCTTCTCTGGATCTACCTCTAATACGCCATTGGGTTTGCAATGGCCGGATGCAATTTTGGCGATGAATTTATTATGTGCAATACCTACTGAGCAAGTAATCCCTAATTCCTTCTCTACTCGCTTTCGTATTTGATCTGCAATCTCTTGTCCACTACCTAGTAATCGCCTTGCCCCAGTTACATCTAAAAACGCTTCATCTAATGAGATTGGCTCAACATGTGGTGTTACATCCCTAAATATCGCCATCACCTGTTCAGAGACTTCGGTATATCTAGCCATATTCGGTGCAATAAAAACAGCATGTGGTGCTAATGCCTTTGCTTTATAGATTGGCATTGCAGCTCTGATACCAAATTTTCTTGCTTCATAATTTGCTGCAGATACAACACCGCGTTTACCCATGCCAACCACGACTGCTTTGCCTTTAAGTTTTGGATCATCCCGTTCTTCAACAGATGCATAAAAGGCATCCATATCTACATGCAAAATGGTTGCAATATTCTCAATCATTAAAATTGTCCACGCTTAGGAATGAATAATTCATAGTATTTTTCCGGAACACACCCACAAGGTTAGTTTATATACCTGACAGTAGCCCCTACCTTTTATCCAAACGGCCAAATTGGTCATGAAAATAGTAAGGATAATAAATGTCAGTAACTGAAATTGCGTTAATCGCTGGCAGGGTGCTATTTGCTCTGCTTTTCATTAGCTCAGGGATCAACCACTTCACAAAGACCGCAGCCATGACTGGGTATGCTCAATATAAGAAGGTGCCAATGGCAAAGTTCTCTGTTTATTTAAGCGGATTAATGATCCTGCTTGGTGGAATTTATATTGTGCTGGGTTTCTATGCAGATTTAGGCGCACTATTAATTGCGATTTTCTTGCTTCCAACTGCTTTCTTAATGCATGCATTCTGGAAAGAAAATGATGCAACCGCTAAGCAAAATGAGAGTATTGCGTTCTTTAAAGACTTATCTCTTGCTGGTGCTGCTTTAATCATTTTCGCACTACTACGCGGTGGAGCTGATTTTGGAAACCATGTAGGAACATTGCTTTTCTTTAGCTAATTAGCTAATTAGAAAATCGCCTCCGAATGTTCATATTCAGGGGCGATTTTTTATGCCCAAATCAGATTTGTTGTGAAAGTATCTACCAATGAGCATGACCTTGATTCTGACCGCTCTCGCCTCAGGCGCTTTTATTGGTGCGGTTTTAGGATTTATTGGCGCAGGTGGCGCTATGGTCTCAGTACCGATCTTTCTATATCTATTTGATTTCACGCCAATTCATGCCACAACCGCAGCCCTTGCGGTAGTTTTTCTTGCAGCAGTTGCCGGCCTTGGACCAAAATTTAAAAGCAAAGATGTATTAGTAAAAGAAGCACTAATAATCTGGGCACTTGGTTTAGTAACAAATATTGGGTTTGGCTTAATAATTACTAAAATACCTGATCAATTTATCCTTTTTGGTTTTTCATTTGTATTAATTGGCGCTGGCTACTCAATGCTAAGAGCGCCAATTAAAGATCATGCAGAAAAATCTATGCCGTTCTGGGCATTGATTACATTGTCATTATTAATTGGATCTCTAACCGGGTTATTTGGAGTTGGCGGTGGCTTTCTAGCGATTCCAGTATTAGTCTTATTTTTTCATACGCCGCAAAACAAAGCTGCTGGGACATCTTTGTTAATAATTGCTCTCAACTGCATAACTGCTTTTATTGCAAAGCATTCAATTTGGACAGAGATTAATTGGCACTATCCGGCAGTTATTGCACTTTCAGCAGTTATTGTTTCCATGCTTGCCTCAAAATTTGC
>WLSX01000060.1 GCA_009705675.1 Actinomycetota bacterium
AAAGATGTAATTGTTTTTGATACCGGCCATCAAAGTTATGTCCATAAATTACTCACTGGCCGTATGAGTGGATTTGATAAGTTGCGACAACGTGGCGGAATTGCGGGATATCCAAATCGAAGTGAGAGTGAGCATGATGTTGTTGAAAACTCACATGCTTCAACTGCATTATCTTGGAGTGATGGAATTGCCAAAGGTTTCTCACTAACAAATCAAAAAGATAGAGTCGTAGTTTGTGTTGTTGGCGATGGTGCTTTAACTGGTGGAATGAGTTGGGAAGCTTTAAATAATATTGCAACTAGCAAAAATGAAAGATTAGTAATAATTGTTAACGATAATGAGAGGTCATATTCACCAACCATCGGTGGCTTAGCAACCTATCTTTCAACTCTTCGTACAACCAGTGGATATGAAAAGTTTTTAGATTGGGGCAAGGGAGTATTAGAGAAGACTCCAGTTGTTGGACATCCAATATATGAAACTTTGCATGGTGTTAAAAAGGGAATTAAAGATATTGTCGCACCACAAGGAATGTTTGAGGATTTAGGGCTTAAGTACTTCGGTCCAATTGATGGCCATGATGTTGCAGCAATGGAGAAAGCATTAAAAATTGCGAAAGACTATGACGCACCAGTCTTAGTTCATGTAATTACTGAAAAAGGTAGAGGTCATGCCCCAGCGCTAAATGATGAAGCAGAAAAGTTTCATGCGGTAGGTGTTGTAGATCCAGAAACTGGACAACCGCTAAGTAAGAGTGGCAAGAGTTGGACCTCAGTTTTCTCTGATGAGTTAGTAAAAATTGGCGCAGAACGAACAGATGTTGTCGCAATAACTGCAGCAATGATGGGACCAACCGGTCTTGATAAATTTGAAAAAGCATTCCCAGAGCGAACATTTGATGTTGGAATTGCCGAACAACATGCCACAACCTCTGCAGCAGGCATGGCCTTTGCCGGCCTTCATCCAGTTGTCGCAGTTTATTCAACCTTTCTAAACAGAGCATTTGACCAGCTTTTACTTGATGTTGCCTTGCACAAAGCCGGAGTGACATTTGTATTAGATCGAGCTGGAGTTACTGGTGATGACGGACCATCACATAATGGAATGTGGGATCTGGCGTTAACTGGAATTGTGCCAACTTTGCATGTAGCCGCTCCTCGTGATGGTGAACGAGTAAAGGAAACTTTGCGCGAGGCATTAGATATTTCAGATGCACCATCTTTGATTCGTTTTCCTAAGGGAGTAGTAAATCCAGATATTCCAGCATTTGAACGGCGAGACGGAATTGATGTTTTGTATCGAGGCGAGAGTGCGGATGTTTTGTTGGTAAGTATTGGAGCATTTGCAGCAATTGCAGTTGAAGCAGCGGCTCAGGCATATCGGGAAGGAGTTGGCGTTACCGTAATTGATCCTCGTTGGGTTAAGCCACTACCAAAATCATTAGTCACCATGGCTCAGCGTTATAAGAGTGTTGTTGTATTAGAAGATGGAATTAAGCATGGTGGAATTGCCAGCACAGTTTCTGAACTATTTAGAGATGCGCAATTAAATGTGCCGGTTCACTCTATTGGACTTCCACTTTCATTCTTAGAACATGCCAAGCGAGCACAAATTTTAGAGGATTTAGGAATTACTGTTCAGAATATAACTCGGTCACTTGTTGCTTGGAATAGCAGTGTTATTACTGTAGATGTTAAGGAAGAGATGCAACACCCTTTGGATGAAAACGAGCGCCGCAAACCGCTTCGCTAATTCCTTCTCGATCTAAGTAAGGCAAGATTCCACCTAGGTGCATTGGCCACCCGGAGCCAAGCAGCATACAAATATCAATCTCTTGCGGTGTTGAAATTACACCTTCATCAAGCATCATCTTTGCTTCAGTGGCAAGTGCTTCTAGCGCTCTTTTTCTTACCTGATCAGCTGTTGAAGCTTTTGAACCTTTTTCTAACAATGCTAGCGCTGCTGGATTAACTACATTTAAGCCCTGCTCATTTTTTACATAAAATGTTCTTACGCCCTCTTTAACAAACCGTTGCATAGTTGGTGAGATTTTGTAACGAGGTCCAAGATTCTTATTTAAAGTTTCAGATACATGCAGTGCTACACCTGGACCAACTAGTCCTAATAGTTCAAGAGATGACATTGGAAAACCCAGAGGAGCCATTGCTGCATCTGCTACCTCATACGGCGTTCCTTCATCCATTGCATCAGTTACCTCACCCATAAATCTTGTTAGTAATCGATTAACCACAAATGCTGGTGCATCTTTAACAATAACCATAGTCTTCTTTAAATCTTTACCAATATTAATCGCAGTAGCCGTTGTTGCATCATCAGTTTTCGTAGTTCTAGCAACCTCAAGCAATGGCATAATCGCAACTGGATTAAAGAAGTGAAAACCAACCACTCGCTCTGGATTTTTAAGTCCGTCACTCATTGCTTCAACAGATAAGGATGAGGTATTTGTTGCCAAAATACACTCTGGTGTAACTATTGCTTCTAAATCCTTAAATAGTTTTTGCTTAAGTGATAACTCTTCAAAGATTGCTTCAATTACAAAATCTGCATTGGCAAAAACCTTTTGGTCGACAGATCCAGAAATATTGCCAAGCAATCTGGCAGCACCCTCTGGATTAAGTCTCTTCTTATCTACTAACTTTTGAATCTCAGCCTTTATCCAAGTGAGACCTTTATCAACTCGTTCTTGATCTAAATCTGTAATAACAACTGGAACCTTTAAATTACGAAGCATTAGTAAGGCAAGTTGAGATGCCATTAGCCCGGCGCCGACTACTCCTACCTTTGTAATTTTGCGCGCAAGTGCAGGTTTCGGTGCACCTTCAACCTTTTTACGTTTTTTCTGAATTAAATTAAATGAATATAAAGAAGCACGAAGTGAATCACTCATTACAAGATCAGCTAACACCTTTGTTTCAGCCGCAAAACCATCTCGAACTGAATTTGTCTGTGCTGCCTTAATTAACTCAAGGGCAGCAAGTGGGGATGCGATTTGAGCTCCACTGTATTTCTTAGCAACAGCAGCCTTTCCAGTTGCGATTGCCTTTTCAAAACCCGCACTATCTTTACTAAAATCTTTTCGTTCAATTTTCTTCTTACCATTTAGAACCTCTGCGACAAATTTTACCGAGTGTTCAAGGAAATCTGATGGTTCATATACTGCATCAACCACACCAAGCCCAAGTGCATCCTTTGCTTTCATCATGGTGTTGTTATTTAAAGCATTTAAAATTATTACTTGTACTGCGTTCTCAGGTCCGATTAATTTAGGCAAAAGAGTGGCACCTCCCCAACCAGGCACTAATCCTAAAAAGCACTCTGGCAGGCCAGTAAATGCAGTAGAGGCAAGTGTTCGATAGTGGCAGTTAAGTCCAACCTCAAGGCCGCCACCTAGAGCTAAGCCATTTATAAATGCAAAGGTTGGCTTCTTACTTTCATGAAGTTTAAGAAAAACTTCATGGCCTAAATCACCAAATGCGGTCGCAACTGATTTTTCTTTTACTGCTCCGATACCTGAAAGATCAGCACCGGCTGCAAAAATAAATGGTTTTCCAGTCACAGCAATTGCTACCGCATCTGTTTTTTGCACTTGGTCAATTGCAGTTGCAAGTGCATTTAATGATGCAGGCCCAAAGGTATTTGGTCTGGTGTGATCTGCGCCGTTATCTAAGGTAATAAGTGCTAACTCACCAGGATTACCAAATGGAGCCAGTGAGACCATTCGAACAATTGCATTTGTTACTACCTCATCAGGAGCACCAGCTAATACATCATTCATTACTTATCACCTTTGTAATTAGGATTTTCCCAAATAATTGTGCCACCCATGCCTAAGCCAATACACATAGTGGTAATTCCATAGCGAACTTCAGGTTGCTCTTTAAAACCATTTGCTAAGTTAAGAATTAATCTCACGCCAGAGGAAGCAAGTGGATGACCAACCGCTATCGCACCACCATAAATATTTACTCGCTTATCATCATCTGCAATACCAAAGTGATCTAAGAAGGAAAGTACTTGAATTGCAAAGGCTTCATTTACTTCAAATAATCCAATATCAGTAATATCTAAACCAGCTTTTTTAAGCGCCTTAATGGTGCTTGGTACTGGTCCGTAGCCCATGATCTCTGGCTCAACGCCAGCAAATGCAAATGAAACCATTTTCGCTTTGATAGGTAGATTTAATTCTTTTGCCTTACTTTCTGATGCCAAGATTGCAGCCGTTGCACCATCATTTAAACCAGCTGCATTTCCAGCTGTTACTCGACCAG
>WLSX01000061.1 GCA_009705675.1 Actinomycetota bacterium
AAATGCTCTAGTGCTTCATCAATCATTATTACTCGCTTGCAGTTGCATCAGCAGCTGGTGCTTCAGCAGTTACTGCTGGAGCTTCAACTACCGCTTCGGCTGCAACTTCGGTAACTGCAGCGGTGGCAGCAACAACTGCTACAGCCTCGCCAACCTCAGGAACAGAAACCTTTTTAGAAACTACTGGTGGTACATATGCTGGCTCAACAATAAGTTCGCCGTCAGCACCACGACGCTCTTTAATCTTTGTTGCCTTACCAGTTAGTTTACGTAGGTAGTAAAGCTTTGCGCGACGGGCTGAACCGTGACGAACAATTTCAATTCTTTCAATTACTGGCGTGTGAACTGGGAAGGTTCGCTCAACACCAACACCGTATGAAATTTTACGAATAGTAAATGACTCACGAATTCCAGAACCAGAACGGGCAATTACTACACCTTGGAATACCTGGATGCGACTCTTGTTACCTTCAATAACTCGAACGTGAACTTTTAATTCATCGCCTGAACGAAAAGATGGGATGTCCTTGCGAAGTGAGGCGGCATCAACTGCATCTAACACGTTCATTATTTGTCCTAATCGCTAAAATTTTATGGTCAATCAATTATTTTGAATGAGGCTGTATCTTGCCACGCCAGGGGTGATTAGATCAAATTAGGGGTAAAAGTTGTGCGTGCAGGGCAGGGCCAGCGCATACGACTAGATCGGTGTTCGGTGCCCCACCACCACGACCAGAAACAACAGCGCCAGCCTCAGTTGCAATCAATCCACCAGCTGCGTGATCCCACTCTTTTAATGATGCCTCAAAATATCCATCGAGCACGCCCATTGCAACATAACAAAGATCAACAGCTGCTGCACCATTTCTTCTTAAATCTCTAATTCTTGGCAATAACTTAGCCATAGTTTCACCTTGGCTTATTCTTAAATTTAAATCATATGCAAAGCCTGTAGCAAGCAGTGCTTTTTGCAACTCAACTGGATCATTGCACTTGATTTTAACTCCGTTATAGGTAGCACCGCCTCCTCTTACCCCGGTCCAAAATCCATCAATACTTGGTGCATAAACAACACCAACAACTACGCCATCTTTATCTTTTGCCGCAACTGAGACATTCCATCCTGGTAATCCGTATAGGTAATTAACTGTGCCATCTAATGGATCAATCACCCAAGTAATTCCAGATTTACTTTCCTTAGCCGAACCCTCTTCGGCAATAATTCCATCATCAGGCCGAGTTGCAAGTAATTGTTTAACAATTAGATCTTCCGCCTGTTGATCCATTTGTGTTGCAAAGTCGACTGCAGAACTTTTCTCAGTAAAGGTAAAACTGGCTGGGCGGTTCATTAAATGCTTTCCGGCAGCCCGCGCTACCGATTCTGCAATATTTAACAGTTCTGCGCTCACAGGGTTATCTAAGCATGAAATGTGAAGCTGAATTCATGTGTGGCAGATTTATCTCCACGTTTAGATATGGCAATCTACTCTCATGAACGAACCAACTGATCTACGCCTGACCGGTCGTTCTGCCGATGGCACAGAACTTGAGTTAGTAGATCAAGATGGTAATCGATATAACTTAAGAATTAGTGACACATTACGTGCCAATGTAAATCAACCAAGACTTTCAGCGGTATCAGATTTTGAAGAAAATGTAACAACCTCAGTAAAAGAGGTTCAAGCAAGATTACGAGCTGGTGAAACTATTGATGCAATCTCTCGGACAACTGATTGGTCAATTGAAAAGATTGAGAATTACGCTGGACCGATTTTGCAAGAGCGAGCATTCATTATTTCTCAAGCCCTCGGCACCCAAATCCGCCGTGAACCACATGCGCCTTATTTAGAAACTGCAGTTGCCAATCAATTAGCACCTCGTGGTGTTGATATGAATACTGTTGAGTGGAATACCTTCCGCCAACCTGATGGAAATTGGTATTTAACCCTTTACTACCCTTTACGCGATGGTTCACCAAGTGATGCCAAAGGCGAAGCAGTTTGGTTATTTAATTTAGGACGACGGGCACTGAGTGCTCATGATGATGGTGCACGTTGGATAGGTGGCGAGGCAAAAGCTAAGCCAGTACAAACTTATGGCAGCATCCCACAAACTGAAGCGCCAAGATTAGTTTCAATTAAAGAAGATGTTGAGCCGTATGCACCAACTAAATTAACATCTGTTGAAGAGATTGATGAAGACGCCCAACGTGATGGCGTAACTAGAAGAATTAAAATTCCTTCCTGGGATGACATTATGTTTGGTAAAAAGGATGAGGACTAAGCAAGTAAGAGCGGAATTTCAACCTCAGTATCTGTAACACCTCCATGATGGCCAACCATTGAACTCTCTTCCCTAACTCTGGCTGGATCTACCAAAATTAAATCATTATTTGCAATTGCAATTAAATCCCCCATACGTTCAGTTGAATCCTCAGTGACAACTGGACCAAATAAACCTTCTTTGATTGCAACCTCTTTACTTAATATTTTTGCTTTACTGCCGAAGAACTCTTGCCACTGAGTAATAGTTTCTGTAATAGCGCCCTCTTTAATATAAATATGTCTTGCCCTTGGTTCACCGCCAATTAAAGTTACATTCTCCAATAACTTATTATCTTGGCCTAAAACTATTTGCTCGGTGCTATTTACCATTCCATGATCTGAAGTAATCCAAATTCGAGTACCTTTTGGAACTTCTTGCTTAACTTTGGTTATAAATTCAGCTACTTGCGCAAGTGCGGTTAACCATTTATCAGAGCCAACTCCATCACTATGCCCTGCTGAATCTAAAGTATTTAAATATGTGTAAACAAAAGATGGTTGTGGTTTTAAAGCCGCAGCCACCGCAGTAACCATCTCGTCAATTCCATTAGCACCAACATATTTTGCACCCCGTAGCGCTGCTTGGGTAAAACCACTTCCCTCATATCTTTTAGCAGCTACATGGGTTACCGATACACCTGATGTGACAGCACGTTCAAACAAGGTAGGAACTTTTTGCCACATAACAGGATCTACTCGCTCATCCCACTTAAGTGCATTTAATAATCGGTTATCACTCCTTGGAACCCTTACTGTGTAACCAAGCATTCCGTGAACACCCGGTAATACCCCAGTGCCTAAGGTAGAAAGACTTGTCGCAGTAGTTGACGGAAAATTTGTATAAAGCTTTTTAACAAGCTTTAACTCATCAAAGATTGGAAACTGATCACCATATTTTTCAACCGCATCTTGCCCCATGCCATCAATTAATATTAAAACTTCACGATTTTCAGCACCGCCCAGTGAGAGTGAATCAATAGTTTCTGGAACTGAAAGCGACTTAAATATCGAATTAGTTATATCGGCCAGACCGAATTTTTGATTACTCAATTAGAAAGATTCTCCTGAGCATATATTTGCATTGCTTCAGCCATAAATGCTGCACATCCTGGGGCGTACTTATCGTAATTTTGAGTGAATCTCTCATCCGTTACATACATCGCACCTAAGCCAATATAGGCATCCTTTGTAGGTGTCCAAAAGACACTCACCCAGTTGTAATGAATCTTTACCAACCTCTGAACCTCAATAGAATCAGCATCTTTTTGTAAGACAAATGCATCAGCAATATCTTTAATGTTATCGCTACCTAATTTAAAAAGTTTTTGCTGATCTTCCTTGCTCATTGATTTTAATTTTAAGTTGCTCTCAACATACTCCATCGGCCAACGTTGGGCCGCCTCTTCGGCATAGGAATTAGTAGAAGACATGCCTAAAGATTAGCATTTTGTTAAATCATCGATGAATCTGGCTTGTCGGTCGCTATGAAACAACACTTCTATTGGCAAGATACGCACTATGGCCAAAACACCAAAAGTAGTTGCACCTAAAGCAGGGGAAAATCCTGGCCGCATAATTGATATTGATGTTGCCTCTGAAATGTCAGAGTCATTTTTAGAGTATGCATACTCAGTTATTTACTCACGTGCACTTCCAGATGCTCGTGATGGTTTAAAGCCAGTGCAACGTCGTATTTTGCATCAGATGAATGAGATGGGACTTCGCCCAGAAAAAGGACATGTTAAGTGCGCCAGAGTTGTCGGCGATGTAATGGGAAAGCTTCACCCACATGGTGATGGCGCGATTTATGATGCCATGGTTCGTATGGCACAAAGTTTTTCAATGCGTTTGCCGCTAATTGATGGTCACGGAAATTTTGGTTCATTAGATT
>WLSX01000062.1 GCA_009705675.1 Actinomycetota bacterium
CCACTTTTCGGTAAGTTAACCTCAGTTCAGGAGAATAACAACTCTTCATTTTTGCCTAAGGGAGCAGAGGCAACTCAAGCTTCTGAAGTTATTCAAACATTCTCGGGCAAGGATTCATTTAATTTTCCAACCTTGATTCTTTTTGAAGGCGATGTAACACCTAAAACTATTGCAGCAGTAAATGACCATCTAGTTAAAGTTGGATCAGTTACATTAGATGGCACCAGTGCAAAGATTTCAGATTATTTAGCGCCAAATCAACAAATTACTGTTTTCCCATCTCAAGATGGAAAGGCTATTTTAGGAAATATTCCACTAGATGGAAATTCGATCGCAAAACTATTGCCAAATGATAAGCCGGTATTGCCAGCGATTGTTGAGGCACTCCGGGCAGATATAAAGCCAATTGCTGACACTAATGGATTAACTCATTATGTAACTGGACCGGGTGGATTACTTGGTGATCTTTTTGGTGCATTTGGAACCTTGGATTCAACTCTTCTTCTAACAACTTTGTCAGTGGTGGCAATAATTTTGATTATTGTTTATCGCTCACCAATTCTTTGGATAATTCCATTGCTTTCGGCGATGTTTGCATTGTCTACAGCAGGGGGAATTGTTTACCTACTAGCAAAAAACAATATTATTGATGTGGATGGTCAATCGCAGGGAATTCTCTCGGTATTAGTACTTGGTGCGGCTACAGATTATGCACTTCTATTAATTGCCCGCTATCGCGAAGAGTTGCATCATCATGAATCTAGATTTGATGCAATGCGTGCGGCATATAAAGGAGTATGGGAACCAATTTTAGCTTCTGGTTCAACAGTTTCAATTTCATTACTTATATTGCTCTTTAGCCAATTAACTAATACTGCCAGCCTTGGACCAATCGGTGCTATTGGAATTGTCTGTTCAATGATCACAATTCTTACTCTACTTCCAGCTTTCTTATTACTTTTTGGTCGATGGATTTTTTGGCCAAGACGTCCTGATTTTGATGGCGATGATCACGTCATGTCTGGAACATGGAGCAAGGTTGGAAAAGTAATCGATAAAAACCCAAGACGGTCTTGGATCATTGCTGGCACATTCTTACTATTACTAGCATCAGCATCACCTACCTTAAAGGCAGATGGAATTGGAACAGTAGACACATTTACTGGAAATCCAGAGTCTGTTGTTGGACAGAGACTTCTCCTTAAGCATTTTCCAGGTGGTGAGGGAGATCCAACTCAGATTGTTGTTGCAGTAGACAAAATTGAAGCAGTAACCGCTGCAGTTAAAGGTGCGCCAGGAGTAACTGATGTAACGCCATTACTTGATGGCTTTGCAATCCCAGGTCAGCCACTTCCAAAAATTAAGATTGTTGATAATAAAGCAATTCTTAATGTCACACTAGATAAGGCACCAGATAGCGTTGAAGCTGGAAATGATATTCCAAAGATTCGCGAGTTAGCTCATGCTGCTGATGCCACATCACTAGTTGGTGGAACAAGTGCGGTTTACTTTGATGTAAGAACTGCAAATGGGCGAGATAATCGAACGATTATTCCAATAATTCTCTTTGTGATTACTTTAATTCTTGGATTACTCCTTAGAAGTATTCTCAGTGCAGTCTTATTACTGGGCACAGTTGTACTTTCATATTTTGCAACCTTAGGTGTGTGTGCGCTGGTCTTTAACCACATATTTGGCTTTGCTGGAGGAGATAACTCATTCCCACTATTTGCATTCATCTTCTTGGTTGCATTAGGAATTGATTACAACATCTTCCTAATGACTCGTGTTCGAGAAGAATCCCAAAAAATTGGCACTCGTGCTGGTGTGATTAAGGGCTTAACAGTTACTGGCGCTGTAATTACTTCAGCTGGAATTGTGTTGGCGGCAACCTTTGCTGTTTTAGGCTTGCTACCACTTGTACCACTTGCTCAAATTGGTTTCGCAGTCGCCTTTGGCGTACTGCTAGACACAATTATTGTCAGGTCTATCTTGGTTCCAGCATTAGTACGTGAAATTGGACCAAAGGTTTGGTGGCCTTCAAAGCTGCAGCACGAAGGAAAGAAAGTTACTCAACTAAAGCGGTAAGTGCTGAAGAAACATGTGGATAATCAAATTCAAATTTGTTATCCATTAGTACCTTCGGTATTACTTTTTTAGAACCTAAAACCTCTGTTGAAAATCCGCCTAATACGGCGCGGAGGGCAAATGCTGGAGCTGGAAATATTGCTGGTCGCTTTAAGGCAATGGCAAGGGCAGCGGTGAACTCCTGATTAGTCACTGGATTTGGTGAGGTTAAGTTAACTGCGCCTTCAATCTTTGAATTCATTAAAAATATCATCGCTCTAATCTGATCATGAAGTGTTATCCATGACCACCACTGTTTACCCGAGCCAAGTTTTCCGCCAAGTCCAAATTTAAATAATGGGATCATTCTGCCAAGTGCGCCACCAGTTGGATCTAAAACTAACCCAGTTCGCAATTTAATAGTTCTAATACTTGGTGCAAGATCGGCAACTGCTTCCCATTCACGACAAACAACAGATAGAAAATCATCACCACCGCGTTCTGCTTCAGTCACAGAGCGATTTCCAGTTTCACCGTAATATCCAATTGCACTTGCTGAGATAAATACAGCCGGCTGTAATTGTTCACAAGCGGTTGCAATTGTGGTGGTGCCTAATAATCGGGAGTTTAAAATTTCAGAGCGATATGCCGCAGACCATCTTTTATCGCCAACACCAGCACCTGCTAAATGAAAAACCGCATCCACACCTTCTAAAGCTTGTAAATCAATCTCGCCTTTTACTGGATCCCAACTAACCTCATCAGCTGTTCTAACTGGTCTTCTTACAATTTTTAGGACCTGATGCCCATCATTTTTAAGTTGAGCAACTAACGCACTTCCAATTAAGCCAGATGCACCAGTTACTGCAATTTTCTTAATGCGAGGCAAATTACAGCCCTAAATCAGATTCGAAGCGACCCTCTTCAAGTCTTTCTTTTAATGTAACTAAGAAGCGGGCAGCATCTGCGCCATCAACAACTCGGTGATCATAAGAAAGAGCTAGGTAAACCATGGAACGAATTGCAATAGTTTCTCCGCCATCAGCGCCTTTAACAACCATTGGTCGCTTAACCACTGCACCTAAACCAAGAATTGCAACCTGTGGTTGATTAATAATTGGAGTATCAAATAAAGCTCCCCGAGAGCCAGTATTTGTGATGGTAAATGTGCCACCACCTAATTCATCTGGGGTGATCTTATTTTCTCTAGTTCTAGCTGCAACCTCTGAAATTTTTCTAGCGATTCCGCCCATATTTAAATCACCAGCATCTTTAACCACTGGAACTAATAATCCACGATCAGTATCAACGGCAACTGCTAGGTGTTCTGCGTTGTGATAGGTAACTTGGTCACCTTCAACTGATGAATTTAAAACTGGGTGCTGCTTTAGTGCTTCACAGACTGCGATTGCAAAAAATGGCAGGAAGGTTAATTTAACGCCTTCACGTGCTTCAAAGGATGGTTTAGCAGCATTACGTAGGCGATCAATCTTTGTTACATCAACTTCAACAACAGTTGTAAGTTGAGCTGAAACTTTTAGTGATTCAACCATCCGGTCTGCAATTACTTTGCGCAATCTAGACATTGTTACCGTTGTGCCGCGAAGTGGAGATACTGCAATTGGGCCACGTGGAGCAGCAGGTGTTGATGCAATAACTGCTGCGGTAGGAGTTGAGGCTGCTCGTGGAGATGCTGCCAAAATATCCTCTTTACGAATTCTTCCGCCAATTCCGGTGCCTTTAATTGTTGAAAGATTTACACCGGCTTCTTGCGCTAACTTTCTAACAATTGGAGTTACATAAGAATCATCTGACCTGACTGCGCTAACTGGTGCAGCAGCAACCGGTGTTGGGGCTTGCACCACAGGTGCGGCAACAACCGGTGCCGGAGTTACTGGTTTTTGAACAACTGGAGCAGGCTTTGCAGCCGGAGCAGGAGTTGATCCAGAGACGCCAATTGAAGCAAGTCGAGCGCCAACCGCCACAGTGGTATCAACTGGCACATCAATACTTAAAACTGTTCCCGAAACTGGAGATGGAATTTCAGTATCTACTTTGTCGGTAGAAACCTCTAATAGCGCCTCA